>DATHCH010000289.1:0-6006 GCA_035319625.1 Thermodesulfobacteriota bacterium | reverse complement strand
TCGATACTGGACGACCGTGGCCAGTTCCTGGGAATTCATCTGGAAGCTTCCATCGCCTGAAATATCGATCACCAGCTTGTTCGGAAAAGCCACTTGCGCACCCACGGCCGCCGGGAAGCCGTAGCCCATTGTCCCCAGTCCTCCTGAAGTGAGCAATGTCCTGGGCCTGAGAAACGGGAAATACTGGGCTGTCCACATCTGGTTCTGGCCCACCTCCGTAGAGATGATGGCATCGCCTTTGGTGAGCTCGAAAATCTTTTCGATGACGTACTGAGGCTTGATGATCTCCTTCTGCTCATAATTCATGCTGTGGATCGCCCGAAATTTGTCGATCTGATGATGCCATTTTTCCATTCCCGCTTTGAAGGCGCCGATATCTTCCTCTTCGAGGAAAGAGAGAATTTTGGAGAGGACATGTTTGCAGTCGCCGACAATGGGCAGGTCCACTCTTACATTTTTGCTGATGGAGGTAGGATCGATATCGATGTGGATGATCTTGGCCTGGGGGGCGAAGGCCTCGATCTTTCCCGTGACCCGGTCATCGAAACGGGATCCGATGGCGATGAGGAGGTCAGACTCCATAACCGCCATATTGGCCCAGTAGGTTCCATGCATCCCCAGCATTCCCAGAGAAAGAGGATGATTCCCGGGGATGCTGCCCAATCCCATCAAGGTCATAGTGACGGGGATTCCCAACTTTTCAGCAAAAAGGGTGAGCTCCTTCGAAGCGTTTGAAGAGATGATGCCGCCCCCGACATACAGTACCGGTTTCTTGGACTTCATTACGAGCTTGACAGTCCTTTGAATCTGGCCGACATGACCTTCATAAGTGGGCTGGTAGCCTCGAATAGAGACTTTTTCGGGATATTTGAATTCGGCGGAGTCGGCCTGAACATCTTTCGGAAGATCAATGAGAACCGGTCCGGGCCTTCCGCTTCGGGCTACATAGAAAGCTTCCTTTATTGTTCGAGCCAAGTCTTTGACATCTTTCACAAGGTAGTTGTGTTTGGTACATGGCCTGGTGATGCCGACAATGTCCGCCTCCTGAAAGGCATCGTTTCCAATGAGAAGCGTGGCGACCTGGCCGGTCATGATAACAACCGGGACAGAATCCATAAAGGCCGTGGCAATGCCGGTCACCGTATTCGTCGCCCCCGGTCCGGAGGTGACGATGACGACCCCGACCTTTCCCGTGGCGCGGGAATATCCATCTGCTGCATGAACCGCCGCCTGTTCATGCCGGACTAAGATCTGCTTGAATGGCGCACTTTGGAGTTCATCGAAAAGCGGGAGGACAGCACCACCGGGATAGTTGAAAACGGTCTCTACCCCTTCCTTGTTCAAAGATTCAACGATGATTTGAGAACCGGTCTTTTTCATGATGAATCACAATGGCAAATGCCAAAGCCCAAAGTTCAAAGGAAATCCAAATGATCGAACGATAAACAAAAAAATACAAGCAAACCTTTGATATTTTGACATTTAAGATTGATTTGGCATTTGCCTGTCTGCGCGAAACCCCGCCTTGCAGGACGAAGACAGGGATTTCGAACTTTGACATTGATTCTCACTTATCGGTACTGCATCAATATTTTTTCCATCTGATCTTTGAGTGCCAGTTTTTTCTTCTTAATGATTTTTATCTCCACCTCATCCTGAGGGGTGAGAAAGGGCTTTTTCTGCAGCTCTTCCAATTGTTTTGCAAGCTGGGAATGCGCTTGTTTTACTTTTGAAAATTCTTCATTTTCTCTCCCCAGCTTTTCAATCAACGCCTCCTCTTTGGTCGTCATCTCAACCCCCGATATTGAAAAACGTGATCATTCAAAACAGTTTAACAGAAAAAGCTAATATAATCCAGCCATTTTGTCAACTTATTGCCACTAGGCGAAGGACAGGGCCTCGGTCGCCGCGGATACGAGCTGGTCAGGGATAGGTGGAGGGTCTAAATCGGATTTTGACCAGAATGTTTTTCTTGCCATTTCATTTCAGCTTCTGAGGGTCTCACATAAAGAGGGGAGAAGGCCGAAAGGTTCAAATGCTCACCTTTTCGAAGGAGTTCCATCCCCAACTTTGCCACCATCGAGCCATGAGAAACATGGAAGGGAGCAGAGGGGAGGATGGCGAGGGAAGGGAGACAGTTCAGAAGAAAGTCCCCATAGGTTCTTACTCCGTCACCAAGGAAAATGGTTTGCTCCTTAATCTGTCTGACGAGGTCTTCAGGTGGGATCGCCTGATATTCCGATTGCCGCCTGATGGAGCCCCCTTCTCCGTAGCGATAAAAAGCCGTATAGACCTGCTTCTTCCTGGCGTCGAGGATTGGACAGATAAGGTAAGAGGTAGGAGCAATTTGGGAAGCAAGGACATCGAGTGTGGGGATACCTGCCACGGGTTTTCCAGTTGCAAAAGCCAAGCCTTTCACAGTGCTGACCCCGATTCTTAATCCTGTAAAGGAGCCCGGGCCGAGGGCGATAGCGCATCCCTCGATCTCTTCAATAGAGCAGCGAGCTTCTTTCAGGACAAATTCGATTGCTCCAAGGAGTCTTTCAGAATGGGTCACTGGGATATTGAGGAGATATTCGGAGATGACTCTGTTGTCTTCGATTAAGCCCACGCTTCCACACGAGGTGGAAGTATCAATGCCGAGGACTTTCATTTGTTCACCCTCTCCCCCGCCCTCTCCCATCGAGGGAGAGGGGGAAGGCGTGCCTCTTAGAATTTAAATCCTCCGGGGAAAAAATATCGGATCAAATCGTTACGGATGGCAAAGAGCATCAGGAGGATAATGAAGATTAAGCCAATCTGCTGGGCTATTTCCATCTTCCGGAGACTAATGGGCCCTCGCAAGATCGCCTCCAATCCCAGAAAAAGGAGGTGACCTCCGTCGAGGATGGGAATGGGAAAAAGATTGATTACTCCGAGGTTGATGCTGATCATGGCTGTGAAAAGGGCCAAACTCAACAGTCCCTGTCTGGCTTGTTCGCCAGTCATCTTAGCGATCATGATGACGCTGCCAACTTCCTTGGCTGGGATGACCCTCTCGATGAGTTTTACAATCCCTATCACCGTCAACTCAATCACCTGCCAAGTTTCAGTGAATCCACTTCCGACGGCCACAACCGGATCCACTTTTTTGTAAACGGGATTGATGGGGGAATGGGTCACGCCTATTTTGTAAGCTCGGGTTTCTTCCCCAAAAAGGTTTTTTTCGGCAAATGGCTTCGGGGTGACGTTGATGTCAAGGATTTCACCGTCACGTTTCACCTTCAGGGCCAGTGGCTTCCCCTGGCTATTCGCTATAGCGGATTGTAATTCCTCCCAACTTGAAATATCCTTCCGATCGATCGAAAGAATGGTATCCCCTTTTTTTAGACCTGCCATCTCAGCCGGGTAGCCACGGCTGACTCCCTCGACGACTGGAGCGATCACGGGTAAGGAGGGAATGCCCACGATGAGGTTGGCACCGGAGAAGAGAACCGCCGCGAGAAAGAAATTGAAGAAAGGACCGGCGCTGATGATCAGGGCACGTTTCCATACAGGCTGTGCCCACAGGGAGCGATGGCGGTCTTCTTCCTTAATTTCCTCATGAGGGTCCTCTCCCAGAGGCTTGACAAATCCCCCCAAAGGAAAGACAGCAATCTGGTACTCCGTTTCTCCAATCTTCTTACCGATCAGCTTGGGCCCGAAGCCCAGAGAGAACTTGAGGATGCCCACGCCCAATCTCTTGGCCACGATAAAATGGCCCAGCTCATGGACGAAAACAAGAATTCCTAAAACGATAGCTGTTGCAAGGATCGTGGTCAGCACGTTTTTCTCCCTTCTAAAATGGCCTTTGCCCTTTCTCTGGCCCAGTGATCGGCTTTCAGGATGTCTTCGATCGTATGAACAGGTTTCACCTCATGCTCCCCCATTACCGTCTGGAGAAAGAGAGGGATTTCCGTAAATTTGAGAGATCCTTGTAAGAAGGCGCCGACAGCCACTTCATTGGCGGCATTGAGGATGGCGGGCATGGTCTCTCCGATCTCGATAGATTGGTAGGCCAGTTGGAGACAAGGAAATCTTTGCAAATCGGGAGGCGAAAAAGTCAGGGCTTCAGTTTTTGAAAGGTCGAGGGGAGGCAATTTTAGATTGAGTCGCTCGGGAAAGGAAAGGGCATAGGAGATAGGTATCTTCATGTCCGTAATCCCCATCTGGGCGACTACGGAGCCGTCGACATATTCCACCATCGAATGAACGACGCTCTGCGGATGGATCAGTACGACGATCTTTTCGACGGGGATGCTGAAAAGCCAATGGGCCTCGATGACCTCCAGTCCTTTGTTCATTAGGGAGGCAGAATCGATGGTGATC
Source organism: Thermodesulfobacteriota bacterium (assembly GCA_035319625.1). Classification (GTDB taxonomy): domain Bacteria; phylum Desulfobacterota; class BSN033; order BSN033; family UBA1163; genus UBA1163. The sequence goes on along the minus strand of DATHCH010000289.1, from coordinate 1,659 downwards.
TTCTTTCCCATCGTCCAGCGAGGGTGGTTCAGAGCTTCTTTCACGGTGACCTCATGAAGCCTGGAGAGGGGCGAGTTGCGAAAGGGTCCCCCGGATGCCGTGAGAATCAAGCGATGAACATCCTCCTTCTGGTGGCCGAGCAGCGCTTGGAAGATGGCACTGTGTTCGCTGTCCACGGGGAGGATCTGGACGTGATTCCTCTTGGCCTCTTCCATCATGATCTTTCCTGCCATGACGAGAGATTCTTTGTTGGCCAGAGCAATCTTTTTTCCGGTCTTGATCGCGGAAAGGGTGGGGACGAGGCCGACTGCACCCACGATGGCCGAAACGACCTGATCGACCTCCGGGTAGGTGGCTACCCGGATAAGCCCTTCCACCCCGTGAACGATTTCGACGGGTACGTTCGGGAGCTCTCTTTGAAGGGCTTCCGATAGTTCTTGATTGAGAACGGAGATGAGCTTCGGCCGAAACCGAAGGGTTTGCCGCTTGAGGAGGTCCGTATTGAGGCCGGCAGAAAGGCTGACCACCTCAAATCGTTCCGGAAATTGACTGACGATATCGAGCGTATTGACCCCGATCGAGCCTGTTGAGCCCAGGATGGCGAGACGCTTCATAGGGTCTCCTTCAAGAGATAGAGGAGGCAGTAATAGAGAAGAGGGGCGGAGAAGAGGAAGCTGTCCAGCCGATCCAGCATGCCCCCGTGGCCGGGAATAAGGTTCCCTGAATCCTTTACCTGAGCACTTCGTTTCAGCATCGATTCCGCAAAATCTCCCAATTGGCCGAAAAATCCTGTGCCGGCGGCGAGAAGGATGCAGGTTCCTTTCTTCATGTGGGGGATAAATAGCAGGACAAAGGCCAGGGCCACAATGGTGGAGCCGAGGATCGCTCCTCCCAACCCTTCGAAAGTTTTTTTAGGACTGATCTTGGGGTAGAGTTTATGTCTTCCGAAGGAGGCGCCGCTTACCAAGGCAGAGATGTCCCCCGCCCAGACCGTTGTGATGAGAAAGAGAACCCATAGCCTTCCATTCGTCATGCTTCGGATGAGCGACACATAGGCGAGGAGAAATCCGATAAACAGAATTCCGAAAAGAAGCATCCCCATCTTCGAGATGGTGGAAGAGAGGTCCCTGGAAGTGCCCATGAAGAGGACGGAAAGAATGAGAAGGACGACGACCAGGAACGGAGGAATCTGTTTTAACTCTCCGAATGAAACGATGGCTGAGAGGATCAACCCCAGTCCTATTCCTATGGCGCGTTCCACCCATTTGGAATTTGGAAAGACAAGATGGATGTATTCTCGGAGTCCGAAGAAAGTAGCCAGAAGCACCATGAGGTAGAGCACAAACGGAGGAAATAGGATGATCAGAAGGATGACAGGAGGGACCATGATCAACGCCATCCATGCCTTCCTCTTCTCTATTATGCCCATACCGTCCTTTTTGACAGTTCGAAGTATTTAGTTCATGGTTCGGAGCATGTCATCTTGAATCTCCGAACTCTGAACTCCGAACTCCTGACTTCTTATTCTTCTCTTCCGTTCAGTTGCTCGCTGGTCAGGCCGAATCTTCTCTCTCTCGATTGATAATCGGAGATGGCCTTCACAAGTTCGTTTCGGTCGAAATCCGGCCACAGGGTGTCGGTGACATATAGCTCCGTGTA
>DATHCH010000288.1:0-9272 GCA_035319625.1 Thermodesulfobacteriota bacterium | reverse complement strand
GGGCGGGAAGAGTGTCTGATCAATACCAAAATCCCCACGATAATAAGAATAATTGGCCACCACTGAGACATGAGTAAGCGAATTGGCGGTATCCAGCCAAGATTCGACAGAAGGAAAATAATACCCAACGCAATTAGAATGTACGCTCCGATCGCCGATTTAGATCTCATGATGTCCCCCCTCAGTGCTCTGGTGGAATCTCAAACCAGGTAAACCACATCTTATCAAAACAACGTAAAAACTCAACCAAAATTTTTCCAACCCCATTTTCATGGAAGGCATGCAAACGCGATTGGCAGATTGACAAACACAATATTCATGGTATTCTTAAGCAAACGTGAATAGACAGGAGGTCGTCATGGCAGCAGATATTTACGAGAGGTTGGCGAAGCACTTGGACGATTTACCAGGCGGATTTCCACGCACCCAGAGTGGTGTCGAGCTTCGCATCCTACGTCGTCTCTTCTCCCCGGATTTTGCCGAACTCGCTATGCATCTGACGCTTATCCCGGAGGAAGCCAGGGTGATCGCCCGGCGCGCCAAGATCCCTGTCGAGATAGCCAAACAACGACTGGATGAAATGTATAAGAAAGGCCTTATCATTGGCGTCTACCAAAAGGACAAACCACCTTTATATATGGCCCAGCATTTCCTCGTGGGCTTCTGGGAGTCGCAGGTAAACAGGCTGGACCGCCAGCTCGTCGAAGATTTCGAAGAGTACTTGCCTTCCTTTAAGGACAGGGACATCACGCGGATTGCGGGCCAGGTGCGCACGATCCCCGTCGGGAAAAGTATCAGCACTCAGAATGAGGTCATGGTTTACGAGCGGGCCGAGGAGCTGGTGCGTGCTCATAAGGCTTTTGCCGTATCGAATTGCATCTGCAGGCAAGAGATGCGCATCCTGGGAAAGGGTTGTGACAAGCCGGAGGAGACTTGCCTGAGCTTCGGCGCGGCTGCAAAGACCGTCGTGAGCACCGGCCGGGGTCGGACCATCACCCTCAAAGAAACTTTAGACATACTTCGCCGGGCCGAGGAGGCCGGGCTGGTGCTTCAACCTGCCAACGCCAAGAAGGCTCTTTTCATCTGAACTTGCTGCGGTTGCTGCTGCGGCGTGCTCCGCAGTTTGAAACGCGACCCGAAGCCTGCCAGTCTGGTATCCACTCCTTTTATGGCGAGCCTGAATCCTGACACATGCAAAGGCTGCGGCGTTTGCGTCAAGCGGTGTCAGATGGAAGCCCTTTCTGTGGCGGACAAAAAGGCGGTCCTGGATCTGGACCGCTGCATCGGCTGCGGCTTATGTGTGAGTACCTGTTCCACCGGCTCCCTGTCTCTACTGCGCAAGCCGAAGGCAAAACAACCCTACGTGCCCAAGGATGTCATCGAGACCAACATGAAGATAGGAAAAGCCCACGGCAAGCTTAGCCGCAGCAAGATGATGGGCATGCGGGTCAGGTCGAAGGTGGACAGACTATTAGCCTCCAAGTAAACCTTGGTGTTCCTTTTCAGCATTTTGAAAGCCGGCTTACCTCCCAAATTATCAAAATCCGTCAATTCTAACTTGATCCTTACCCTCTGACTGGCCGGCAAAGTGCGCTGCCAAGCGCACAATAGAAAAGGCCCTTACCTCACCGGGAAGCACAATCTTTTCAGGTGGTTCCATTTTTCAGTCAAGTTCTTAAGACCCCTATTTGATCGGAAGAAAGGCGATTGAATAAGGGGCCAATCCTTTTTGATGACGGGATGAAAATTTCTTAATCAAGCCTGCGATTCGAGAAAATTGATCTCCGGGGAGGGTGTAAGGGATGATGAGGACTCCGCAGTGGGGGCGTTGGTCGTTGAAGAATCGAACCGTGAGCCTGATGAAGTCATCCCTGTTTCTGGTCACTAAACATCTTTTCTCAGTGGCTGCAAAGTCGAGTTGGCTTTGATCCGATGATTCGCACATCCCGGCCTCATGAGCACTGAGTGCGTCAATTCCGCCTCTTCGAAGTATTTCGGCAATCTTAGGGCTGAGGTCTTCATCCAGGTAAAACTTCATGAAGACGACCTCATAAAGGGATAACGCTCTCGAACCTTCTCATCGGTCCATTGTTCATTCTGCTGAATGAGCCGGTCAATCTCCCGCGGATAGACCGTATAGTATCCAAGGGCTGCTTTGAGCTGCTCCGCAGATAGCCAATGATATGCTTTTCGAAGCCTTTTGAAATCCTCCTTCATGCTTTTGTAAGCGGCAATCACTTCCCAAACTTCAATCCCTGTTCCCGCCACTCGAGCTCTTCTTCCACCGATCCCTTCGGCAAACAGAATCCCCGGACAGCGCCTCATCCTGATGGCCTCTTGCAAGAGATCCTTGGTCACGTTTGAGAAATCCTGCCCTGTCTCTTTGGCCATTTGCTCAATTTCCTTCGCGGTCTCGGCCGGGAGACGTAAACTCTTCTGAATGCCCGCCATAAGAAAACCTCCTTTCTGCAGTGTCATCCATTATATTACACTGTCCTACAACGAATGTCAAGGCTATTTGAGAGGATGCAGGTTTAGAAGATGACGCGGTGATGTGGAGACATTTTAGATTGCGGAATGCGGAGTGCGGATTGCGGAATGTTGAAGGAAGGGGCGTTGGTTCTAAAACAACTTGGCGATTGAGGGAAGTTTAAAATCCGTTCTTTCTGCGGACCCGGCCGTAGTGAACAAGGGCATGCATCGCGCGGGCGCACTGTTCAGGTGTGTCGTAAATCGGTATCCCGCCTTCTTTGAGGATGTCTTCCATGATGTCATGTTCCAGGCGGACAAATCGAAGACAGATAACGGGTTTGTTATATTTCTTCGGCAGCGATGCATAGACCTTTGCCCCGTCAAGAGCAACTTGAAGGGGTTCGGGGAGCGGGTCAGAATTCCGATCAATCTTGAGAGAACAATCCCAGATTTGCGGGCTGACCGGCACATTGCTGATGACGCCGTCGATATAATCAAGCTTGAGCAGCTTTTCTATTATTTCCGCCTCCTGAAGTGCTGTGCGTGCGCTTCCGGCAAAATCGATGGGATTTTTTGCCGGGGGTGCGTGTGCCGGAAGCAATGCAGTGATACTGGATGCCGTCTCTGCGTCAAATTCCGGCAGCTCAAGGCCAAGAGCGGAGCAGGCATCTGTTCCGACAACCCCTTGCCCTCCGCTGCCGAGTATGGCTACGCGGTTACCGTCGGCCAAAGGTAACTCAACAAGCGCCTCGGCCATTTCAAAGAGATGGAAGGACTCGTCAACCTGCAACAATCCAATCTGCTTGCATACACCGTCAAAGATCCTCTCGGATCCTGCAATCGATGCAGTGTGTGACAGAGTGGCCCGCGCGCCAGCGGCAGAGCGGCCACCCTTATAAACGACAATGGGTTTTTTCTTCATCACCTGGCGGGCGACCGTGAAAAAACGCCTGCCGTCTTTCAGTCCTTCGAGATAGAGCACGATCACCTTGGTATCCTCATCGTCCGCAAGGTATTCGAGATAGTCCGATATCTCAAGATCAGCCTGATTTCCGATACTGATGAATTTGCTCAGGCCGTATCCCTTGTTGCTGGCGACCTGTGCCATGGCAACGCCAAAGGTCCCGCTCTGTGAAATAAATGCAATGGGACCCGCTTTAGGCGCCTGGGGAAAGCATAAACTGAGTTGTCCCGCGGCGCTCCATATCCCCATGCCATTAGGTCCTACCAGCCTGATGCCCCCTGAGCGGGCGACCTCCACCATTGCACGCTCAATTTCCTTCCCTTCTTGGCCCACTTCGGCAAAGCCGGCGCTTATCACAACAGCTCCCTTGATGCCTTTCTCGATACAGTCACGCAAGACGCCCGGAACCGTTGCCGCAGGCGTGGTGATAACGGCAAGATCGATAGCGCCCGGCACCGCGGATACGCTGGGGTAGGTAGGAAGTCTCAATATTTCGCGCTTGATAGGGTTGATGGGGTAAATGGCCCCCTTGAAACCCGTCTTCAGGGGCCTCTCAACCATGAGGTACCCCCACTTTCTGAAGGTGTCCGATGCCCCTATCACGGCGATTGATTTCGGTTTGAAAATGTAATCGAGCTCTTCGCTTATCTTCTTGTTCAAGTATGGCTCCTCGTTGCGCAAGGGGATAAACGTATTAGAAAATCACTTCTTCAGAAACAGAATTTATTTATTGTAACAGATATTGATTCTGGAGACTATGAGGGGTCGGAAGGAGGTAAGCATTTCTTTTTCCGTGACGACCGTGAAATGCCCCCTCACCCTATCCCTCTCCGCCAAGGGGAGAGGGGAGGGTGGAGGGGCTTGAGCATTTATCACGAAATTGGAGATGCTTCTTGGAAGGAGAAAATTCGTCGGAAACAGAGGATCTCCATAAAATTATAAATTGAAAAACAACAGATAGAAGCGGCCCGTTTGTTTCCCGACCGGCCTCAAGAACCGGAGAGCAGGAAACAAATTCCCTTGACATCTTAGGAATCTTTGTTAAAGTATTCACTAATTAAGAAAGGAGGCCTACAATGGCGTTTTCAACGGATTCGACTCTGGGAGAAATCTTAGATAATGAGAAGGGCAAGGCTGTTTTGGAAAAACATATGCCGGGCGTGTCAAAAGACCCACGGACGGCCATGGGTCGAGGCATGACCCTGAAGCAGATTGCGGCTTTTATGCCAGGGCAAATTACCCCTGCTCTGCTTGAAGCCATCGACGCAGATCTGAAGAAGATATAGAAAAACGACGTCGGCAATTCCCGCCTGCCGGCAGGCAGGGATGCCGACGCTATATCATTCAAGGACGATACTGATACCGGGAACGAAATGGGGGGTCAGCACACACCTCCTTGATCGGATGATCCGCGTTTGCCGACGCATGCTCCAGCGACTTGAATACCATTTCCACCTCTTCCGGTGCATTGATGGCGGCGGCAATCTCCTCTGATGTGAAAGACTTTCCTTTTTCTTTCTTGAGAAAGGCAAGGGCTTTGGTCTGGAGCTCGATGACCAACCCTGCTGCCTTCTTCCCTGCCTCCACACCTGGTTGATGGTAAGCATTGACGTTAACCAATGATGCATAGAAGCCTACGGCGCGCTCGTAGAGTGCAATTAAGGCGCCGACGGAACGGGGATCTATCTTTTCAATCGTAAGGGTGATGGATTCCCGGACCCTTTCGCTGAGGGCCCTTCGGGTCCCCTGAAGAAAAGCATTCAGATAATCACCGCTGGTGGCCTTCCCGCCCAACACTAAAGAGGGACCTTCGCGGTCCTTGAGCACTTCAATGAAAGTGACAAAAAAGTTGTTCAGCCCTTCTCGGAGTTGCTGGACATAAGCGTGCTGGTCCGTGGAGCCTTTGTTGCCGTAAACCGAAATTCCCTGGTTAACGATTTGACCGTTGCGATCTTTCTCTTTGCCAAGGGACTCCATAACGAGCTGCTGCAGGTATTTCGGAAAGAGCTGAAGTCTATCCTTGTAAGGAAGGATGACCATATCTTTTTTTCCACGACCCCCGGTGGCATGATACCAGGCGAGCGCCAGAAGAGCGGCGGGGTTGGACCGGGAGTCCTTTTTCCGTGTGACTTCATCGCAGAGACGGGCACCTTCCAGGAGCGCGTCGATATCAAAACCCTGAAGCGAGGCGGGAAGAAGTCCCACTGGAGAAGTCTCAGAGGTTCTGCCACCCACCCAATCCCACATTGGGAAGCGCGCGATCCACCTTTCCTTTTTCGCTATCCGGTCGAGGTCGCTATTTGCCTCAGTAATCGCGACGGCATGTTTTTCGAACCGAAGACCTTTTGATTGATAGGCAGCCTTAGCCTCAAGCATTCCATTTCCAGTTTCTATTGTTCCGCCACTTTTTGAGATGACAATGGTCATGGTCTCTGATAGGACACCTTTAATTTCCTTCAAGACACGGTCGAATCCGTCGGGATCGGTATTATCGAAAAAATAAGGCCTGACAGGATCTTTGGAGGCCTTGAGCGCATTGGATACAAACTGAGGACCTAGAGCTGATCCGCCCATGCCGATGATGAGCATACGGGAAAAACGTTTGCCCTTTTGGGATTTTATCTTTCCGGCATGAACCTTCTTGGAAAAATCCTTGATGGTCTGAAGAGTTTTCTCAATGTCGCAGGTAATTTCTCCCTGCGGAGCCAATTCCGGGGCACGGAGCCAGTAATGGCCAACCATCCGATTCTCATCAGTGTTTGCAACGGCCCCGGATTCAAGGGCCTCCATATCCTGAAAGGCTTTTTGTATCGGAGCGTTCATCCGATCGAAATAATCATCCGGAAACATCATTCGGCTGATATCGACCATCAGTCCGATCTCGGGATTAAAATTGAGATACTCCTTATATCGTTCCCATTGTTTCATGTTTTCCATCAGTCGCCCCCATAGAATCTGATTTTAGGTTGTTCTTAAAAACATTGTAGCGCCCCCATTTATTGGGGGCGAATACAGAATTCTCGTCGGCAATGAATGCCGACGCTACATCTATACCTTCAAGAGGGCCATGGCGCGGGAGGCTGCACCGAGAAGAGCTGTTCTTTCATTCAGAATAACCCTGGCAGGAATCTGGGCCACAATGCGGGAAAGTCTTCCTTTTTCTTTGAAGGCTTTCATGAAAGTCCCTTCTTTCAGTTTCCAGATGATCTTGGGAGCGATGCCGCCTCCGATGTAGACTCCTCCAACGGCCATGACCTGGAGCGCGAGATTTCCAGCGGCCGCGCCATAGATGGAAGTGAAAAGATCGACCGCCTTCGAGCACAACTTGTTCTTCCTGAGACGGGCCATCTCGGAAATCACTTCAGCCGGGTCTTCTCCTTTCATCTCCTCGGAGAGCCAGGATGGCTCACTTCCAAACCTTTTCGAATCCTTTAAAAACTGATACATATGGAAGAGACCTTCTCCCGAGAGGACACGTTCGTAGCTGACATGATCGAAGCGTTCGGAAAGATAGTTAAACAACTCCATCTCTAAATGGTTTCTGGGCCCGAATTCAGCATGTCCTCCTTCAGAAGGGGAGGGGACGTACTGTTTCCCGTCCCAGAAGAGAATCGCCTCTCCAAGGCCTGTTCCGGCAGAGATGAGCGCTTGATTCCCTTTCTTTGACTTGCCAACATTTAAAATTTCAAAATCGCTCTTTTTCAAGAGAGAAATTCCATAAGCATTCGCAACGAGGTCATTGATCACTTCTATTTTTTCAAAACGAGCTACTTTCCGAAGAGATTGAATATCTATCCACCAAGGCAGGTTTGTCGCGATGATGACTTCCTCAGTAACAGGACCGGCAACGCCAAAACAGGCTGCTGCGATTGTCCTTTGCTCTCTCAGGAAGTTCAGAAGAATATTCTCCAGCCCCTTGTATTTTTTGCTTGGATAGGTTTTCTCAGACAGGAGGCAAAGGCGGCCCCGTGCGACTTGAAAAAGCCCAAGGCGTGTGTTTGTCCCGCCGACATCTCCGGCCAGGATCAATTGAGACTTAATCTTTTTCATTCTTAACCCTGCGATGTATTCTTTACCTTTGAACCATTAATTCAGTTTACACATACACGGGAATCCCTGTCAACCCTTCGACCGGTTCGGGTCGGCGAATAGGGTGAATTTAGTAGTTCCTGGTTCGAAAAACAGTATTTTCGCGACGGAATGACGAAACCTATTCCAAATCACGTAATAAGATATATAGGGCGGTCTCAGAGCGGTTTGAGATTAATTGATGGAGGAAAGCAATGATCGGATTCGACTTAACGCCGGAGCAGAAAAGCCTTCAAGAAAAGGCAAGACGATTTTCTAAGGAAGTAATCATCCCTGTAGCCTCGAAGCATGATCGGGATGGAACCTTCCCTCTCGATATCATGGAGAAGGCCCACCAGGAGGGGTTTTTTACCCCGCTGGTCCCGAAGAAATACGGAGGGCAGGGCTTAGGCCTGCTGGATACCTGCATCATCTCAGAGGAACTTTCAGCGGGCTGCATGGGGATTTATGTCTCCATTTTTGTGAGCACACTGGCGCTCTATCCTATCATCAAATTCGGAACGGAAGACCAGAAAGAGCGATTTCTCAAACCTTTCTGCTCAAAGTTCAGCATTGCCTCTTATTGTTTGAGTGAAGTGACGGGAGGATCGGATCCTGCTTCCATGCGGACCACCGCCGTCCTCGAAGGGGATCACTACCTTCTCAATGGGGCTAAGATGTGGGTCACCAACGGAGGATATGCCGATTTTTACGTGGTGTTTGCAACTACCGACCCAGCCAAAAAGCATAAAGGGATCATCAGCCTCATCGTCCCCTCTCACCTGGAAGGTCTCAGTCATGGAGAGCCGATCGATAAGATGGGTCAGAGGGCTTCCAATACCACTTCTTTGACCTTCGAAAATGTGAAGGTTCCAAAGGAAAATCTCCTGGGAGGAGGGGGCGAGGGCTTTAAAAAAGCGATGGCTGCTCTCGATATCACCCGGCCGGTGGTTGCTATAGGATCCGTCGGGCTTGCACGAACGGCTTTGGAGCTGGCCACTCAATATGCCAAGAGAAGAATTCAATTTGGGGTTCCCATCGCCCAGCACCAGGCTGTCCAGTTCATGTTAGCGGATATGGCGAAGGATATCGAGGCGGCAAGGCTCCTGGTCTGGAAAGCTGCCTGGCTGGCAGATCAGGGAATTCGGAATTCGAAAGAGGCGGCCATCGCAAAAGCCTTTGCCGCGGATATGGCGATGCGGGTGACAACGGATGCGGTTCAAATCTACGGCGGGATGGGATACACGAAATGGCATCCGGTAGAGAAATTAATGAGAGATGCCAAAGTCATTCAGATCTACGAAGGAACAGCCCAGATCATGAGGCTTATCATCGCCCGGCGGCTACTGGAGGAGACGGAGAAAAGCCTTTAATACCCAACCTACCAGACTCACGTCCACAGAATTGTTGAATAAAATTTGCAAATTGATATGGTGACCTATTACATTCTTATCAAAAAAGAGGTATAGGCGTGTGGAAAGGAAAAAAAATAATTCAGACAGAGAGAAAAGCTATAAAAGAAATCGCGAATGCCGGAATTCTCCCTATTTTATCAATAGGCTTGTCTGCCGCATCTTGTCTCTCTTATCTATCAATCTAAACCAATCCGCGATAAGAATCAATACAACGGGCCCCATACTTTGTTCAGAAATAAAAAGGCCCGCCTCTTGTGAGATGGGCCTTTTTATTATGTCTTGATCTGCCAGCAGGCTTTTTCTATCCCTTGATCAGCCTCGGGAGCATCATATGGTGGTGAGGGCAGATTGAG
>DATHCH010000287.1:0-6365 GCA_035319625.1 Thermodesulfobacteriota bacterium | reverse complement strand
CGTTTTACGAAAGGCAGAAAGAGTATGAGAAGGCAGAGAATGTTCTAAAATACCTGTTATCAAAGAATCCTAAGGATGCTTATCTTCATTTTCGGCTGGGGATGGTTTATAAAGAAGCGGGACATTGCGAGACGGCAATATCAGAATTGCTGAGATCAATGGAACTGGCCCCGCATATTATCAACTCCTATGAGGAGCTTGGGAATATTTATGCAGACAGGTATAAAGATTTGGAGAAAGCAAAATATTATTATGCCAAGGGAATTGAAGACGCGCCTAACGCCAAGTCAAAGGCAGAAGACTTGAGGTGGATGATCCAGGATCTGGAACATTAATAACGCAAAGCGCCGAGCGCTCAGCGCAGAGTAATGAAAGGAGATAATATGATCAAGTTTAGATTTCAGGATTTGAAGATTTGGCAATTGGCAATTCAAATTGCTGACGAACTTTTCGATATCGCCGACAACCTCGAAAAAAAAGATTGTATCGCTTTGCTGAACAGCTCAGAGGGGCTGTCTGGGTTAGGATGACTTTAGTGGACACCAAAGTTGAGGTAAAATACTAAAGACGGAGGTGTCAGCATGGAAAGGATTCCGAGAGCGATCTAGACGAAAGAGCTTCGAGAGGAAGCGGTCAAGCTGGTAACAGAGGGAGGATTCAGAATACCGGAGGTGGGGCGAAGGTTATCGGTATCCCCATCGACCATACGGTACTGGGTGAAGGCGAACAAAGAGGGCAAGCTTAAGGAGGTTGGGAAGCAGCAGAGGCCGCTTACCGAGGTAGAGATGGAGCTTGCCCGAGTCAAGCGTGAACTCGCAGAAGTGACGATGGAGCGTGACATATTAAAAAAAGCGACGGCGTACTTTGCGAAGGAGTCGCTGCCAGGTATGCGGTCATGAAAGTAATGCGATTCCGATATTGTATCGGGGTGATGTGCCGTATTCTGCGGGTATCCAAGAGTGGCTATTATAAATGGCTGAATTGGAAGCCTTCCAAACGCGCCCAAGAAGAGGGAAGGCTGGAAGTGGAGATCAAAGCCGCGCACCAGAGGACCCGTGAGACTTACGGTCCTGAGAAGTTAGAGCATGAGCTCAAAGGACAGGGTGTGAGTGTAGGAATCTGCCGGATCAGGCGGATCAGGAAGAAGCTTGGGATACGGTGCAAGCAGAAGAGAAAATTCAGGGCGACCACTGATTCCAAACATACGCTTCCTGTGGCAGAGGATCTACTCCAGCAGCAATTTGAGGTAACGAGGCCGAACGAAGCTTGGCTTAGTGATATTACCTATATTCCCACAGAAGAAGGCTGGCTTTACCTGGCAGGGCATAAGGACCTCTTCACAGGAGAAATCGTTGGATGTGCCATGGGCAATCGAATTACCAAGAACCTGGTGAGCCAGTCTCTGTTCAAGGCCGTGGCAGCGAAACGGCCAGGATCAGGTTTGATCCACCATTCGGATCGTGGGAGTCAGTATTGTGTTCATGAATACCGGAGGCTGATGGATCAGTTCAAGATGAGAGCATCCATGAGCAGGAAAGGCGACTGCTACGATAATGCTCCCATGGAGAGCTTGTGGGGAACGCTGAAGAACGAGCTTGTCCATCATAGTCGTTACAAAACGCGAGAACAGGCCATCGGGGAAATCACCGAGTACATCGAGGTCTTCTACAATCGGCAAAGACGGCAAGCACGGCTCGGGTACCTATCTCCGGCTGTCTATGAGCGGCAGTTCTATGCAAGGCAGGTTGCAGCGTGAGAGAAAGCTTCGTGTCCACTATCGACATCAGGGGTCACCTCCTTTACTTTGCTTAGAACTCCATTTCCTTATCAGTATAAACTTCATTAATTGTAAACATCTCCTCCAAATAGTATCGGCCACTGAGAAGAAAATCCAGTTTCCAACGATCCTCCTCCAATATCTGGATCAATTCTAATCCGTACTGGTATCCTTCCCAGTACTGGTTTCCTTTCCAATAAGGTTCCTTCCGCACAATCTTCGCCACCACTTTGAAGTTAGCCAATTCAAACCCCGTCGGATACAAAACTGTGATGCTCAGTTCCGTACCCACAGAGATGTCTCTGGGAGATTCGATGAGAAACCCTCCCTCGCTTGCATTGACAATAATCGCTCCACGTAAACAGAGGTCACCCATATCCCGATATTCAATGGGCAAATCAATAATAACACGGGGATGACTTCTTTTCTCTCTGTTGTTTAATAATCCTTCCATTGTCTCCTTATACTTTGACCAAATTTCGCTTGAAATGGCTCAATTTGCACTCTTTCCTTTTAGAAACCGATCCAATTCTGATCTGAGCACCCTCCAGCCCTTTCCGGCCTTTGTTCCTTTGATTCTGCCTGTGTGGAGATACTTCGCGTAGGTAGGTCTTGAAATCCGAAGGTAATCACAGGCCTCTCGGGTTATTAGGACAGCACCTTCTCTTTCATTTAGCATTGTTTTTCCCTTTCACTCTCAGACCTTACACTCATTGGAGATAGCATTTTCCATACCAAAGCCCCCAATATCGTTCAACTGACCAATGTTTAAAGGGTATTTTTTCTTAATCCTCGGTATATTGGGAGTTGAAGATGACATTTTTTGTCGGCCCATCATAATGTTTGACAAAACTACCCATCCACGGCTTTATTGTATAGATTTCAGGCCTATCAGAACAGTTTGCATAAAGGATCAGATCTGAGTAGGCGAGAGTAAGGGATGACCATCGATAACAAATATATTTACAGGTCTTCAATCTGAAATAGCCATCAAGCCTCACAATTCGCGGTTGAAACATGCATAATTAGGAGAAGTAATACAGAGTGGGTTACGATTAACTCCTCACCCCTCAAATAACGCTTTTGGGATGGCTGAAATGCTTAATTTTCTGATGTGAAGGAACTATTTGTTTTTAGGGGGTTCTAAATCTTTTTTAAGCTCGCCTCTAACTCATCTAAAAGTTCTCGCATGCGATCATCTATACCCTTTTCCCTCTTCACTCCCTTCGGAGGCTCTAACTCATTCATAAATTCTTGGATAGCCTTATCTACGTCCTCTTCCGTCTTCGTTCGCTTCGGAAACCCTGATTCATTCATAGATTCTTGGATGTCCTTATCTACGTCCTTTTCCCTCTTCATTCGCCTTTGAGCTTCCGAGTCATTGATCATCTTATGCAATCTAACGGAGAACTCATTAAGAGAGAATGGCTTTCTTATAAAATCTCGAGCCCCAACACAAATTGCTATTCCGGCAGTATCTCCTTCCTCAAACGCTGTCATTATCATTACGGGGATTTCAGGGTATTCTATTGAAATCTTACTTGTAAGAATAATTCCATCCATGTTGGGCATTTTTACATCTGTTACTACAGCATCGATTTTATTTCCCTTCATTTTATCCAGGGCATCAACTCCATCAATTGCTGTGACGCATGAATGTCCCAGTTTGGATAGAAAAGTAACGATTAAGTTTCTTAATAACTCTTCATCATCCACCACGAGAATGGTATATCTAGCAGATTTCATTCTTTGATTTCCTACCATGAAAGGGGTTCTATCTCAGTTCTTTGGGCTATTTTAATCGAGCCCGAATGACGAAAAGAACGGCCATTTTCCGTCCCTCCCTCACCAAAGGGTTGACTTTTTCCGGATTAAGTTTGATTAAATTCCCTTTCTTTGAAAGGCCTTTAAAATACTATTGAAGCAGATGGAATATTGATCGACGAATGGATTTAAATCTCTAAGGGAAAATGTAGTATCGAATTCAAATCTTAAAGGTCTTCCTCCATCCACCACCCCCTTTGGTTACACAAAATATGCAATCAGAAAAATGTTCTTTTGTCAATACAAAAGAACAAATTGTGAAAATTATCTTTTTGAGTTGGTTTAGCAGTAGGTATTGGTTATAGGTTAAGACAAAGGTTATTGATTTGCGTTTGTAATCTTGCATTATGGAACAAAAATGTAAAATCAACATTACAGGAAGCAACCTTCGGACAAGCGACCCCAATATTCCGCCGAAAGATATTCAGGCAGGTCATGGGTTCATGGACAGGTCGCTAAAAACCAGATGACTTCTATTGATAATCGGTAAGATCATTCTCCTACTTACTCAACCCCAAAGAAGTTTCATACGGACCCCTCTATTGACTTCGGACCGTAATCTATAGAAACACCCCTGAAAGTGGCGGTATCCCTCGTTGGAAAGATCAGGTCACTATTGATCCCTCGTGAAGAGATGGAGGGCAAGAAGGCATGATTGTAGATACCTAACCCTAAAGAGGAATCAATGAGGGGGAAATCAGGTTAAGTTTGGAAGGCAGCTGTACGGAACCCTACTTCCGGTAGCGATTGCACCTACAAGTCAACAAAAATAGAACATGGTGAGATTTGAAGATTACCAGGTGAAAGAGTGGATAACAGTACGCGTTTCAGCCGCCGCTGAAGGTAATGATTCTATGAAGGTTAGGGCGTTTCCCGCTCTGAAAGCGTTGCCCACTAATTAAGACACCTTCCAACTGTACCAGCCAGCAATGCCGAAAAGCCACGAGCGCGACGTGCTCAATGGCCTGGTGCTTGCCGATGTCCTCTCTATGCGACAAAACCAGCGGGCGCGCGATCGAACCACGGCTGGGCGCGCTCAATTTGACCGGCGAGACGGAAGAGCGTTGCCTCGTCGCCAAAGCGCCCGGCAAACTGCACGCCCACAGGCAGACCGGCCTCATTCCAATACAACGGCACGGACATCGCGGGCTGCCCCGTAACATTGAATGGAGGTGTATATGGGATAAAGTCAAAAGTCTGCGCCGCTAATGGTTTAATCACACCGAGCGCGTTCAGTAGCCAATGGGCGTTCAGCGATCCGATCAGTTTAATCAACGTCCGCTCACGGCTTGAAGGCTGCAGGGCCCCGATCGGCACCGGCGGCTGTGATAGGGTCGGAGTGACCAGAACATCATACTGCTCGAAAAATCGGCCGATTTCGCGCCCGGCAGTTTGCAGGTAACGCGCCGCCTTGGCATAATCTGCCGCACACAAGGCTTGGCCGATCATGCCAACCCCGTACGTGGTTATATCAAAGTCGGCGCGTGCCGGACGGTGCTTAGCGAGTTGGGCCGCCCATTCAATATCGGCGCGCGTCTCCCCCGCGACAATT
Organism: Thermodesulfobacteriota bacterium; assembly: GCA_035319625.1. Lineage (GTDB taxonomy): Bacteria > Desulfobacterota > BSN033 > BSN033 > UBA1163 > UBA1163. Next base: position 1,212 of record DATHCH010000287.1, on the reverse strand, counting down.
GTCAGGAAGGCGATCGCAAACGCCTCGACTTCTATCTTCGGCGTTGCTTCGATCACTTCATGCCCTAACTGCTGCAGTAGCCGCACCGTTGCCTCCAAACCTTTCTTACAATCGTCATGCACAATGTGTCCGATCAAGGGGTGCACGGTAAACGCGATGCGGAGGCGTCCGGGTTCCGTATTGACTTGTTGGAGGAAGGAGTGCACCTGTGGCGGTGCAGAGTAGGGCGCGCCGATATCCGCTCCGGCGATTGCATCCAACATTGCCGCACTATCCCGCACTGAGCGTGTAAGCACATGGTCAATGGAGAAGCCGCGCCAAATCTCACCCCAGTCAGGACCCGTCGGTACACGACCGCGGCTGGGCTTCAGACCTAAAACGCCGCAGCAGGATGCGGGAATGCGGATCGAGCCTCCACCATCATTGCCGTGCGCCATCGGCACCAGGCGCGCGGCGACTGCCGCTGCCGAGCCGCCGCTTGATCCCCCGGGCGTGCGATTCAGATCCCACGGATTGCGCGTTGGACCGAAGGCTTCGGGCTCGGTATAAGGCACCAGACCAAATTCGGGCGCGTTGGTTTTCCCGAGAATGATCAGACCAGCGGCTTTAAAACGGCGCAAGATTTCGCTGTCATGGGGCATGGGAATGTCTTTCAACAAGCGATTGCCGCTGCTGGTAGGCACACCTGTGTAAGTTACAAACAAATCCTTCAACAAGAAGGGCACACCCTTGAAGGGACCGTCGGGAAGGTCTCCTTTCGCCGCCGCGCGCGCGTGGTCATACATTTTGTAGATCACCGCGTTGATTTTGGAATTGTGCACTTCAATGCGGCTGATGGCTTCTTCAACCAATTCAGTAGGCGTGACCTGTTTGGTGCGGACCAGTTCAGCGAGACCCAATCCGTCGTACTTGTGGAATTCCGCCAATGCAGTCATGGCTTCCTCCTTCATATAAAGCTGAACCATAAAAGCATCTATTTGTCAATAGTTAAAATCAGATTGTGAAAATTATCTTTTTAAGGATTAGCACTTGAAATCCGGTATCACCATACGGATTCTCAACCTGATGACTTCAGGAGAGACTGTCGAAAAACCTGATTCTTGGCACTTCACTTGTGAAACCTCCTTTGTCTCTTTCTATTTTTTCGAAATTCATTTACTAATGACAAAAAGTGTGGTATTTGTTACCCCGTTTTTCGCGAGGGGGATGTTT
>DATHCH010000286.1:0-4597 GCA_035319625.1 Thermodesulfobacteriota bacterium | reverse complement strand
GCACCGTACTATACCGACAATCTCATGCATAACCTAAAGACGGAGCGATTCTACAAACCGCGGATGATTAATGGTCGCATGGCAAGCGCGGATGGCCCGATCAAGACTTTTCCTTTGCGAGGCATTAAAGATTCTCCTCCTTATTTACATGACGGAAGGCTTCTCACGCTGGAAGATACGGTGGAGTTCTTCAATTTGATTCTTGAACGTGGACTCAGCGTGCAGGAGAAAAAAGATCTGGCGGAATTTATGAGATCACTTTGACCAAGGTGGAATCGGGTTTCCACCTCCACAGGCCCCTTCTATCTCCTCAGAGGATAGAAAAGGCCAAAGTAATTCGCCGCCGGGCGAAATTCCAAAAGGGCGAGACATCAGCTCTCGCCCTTTTCATTATGCCCATTTCTTCCAGTTGTTAACTCTCTGTGTGAAAATTAGGATTAGAGCACGAATTGGGTAAAAAAAGAAGGACCACATGGGTCCTTCTCCTGCCGTTATTGCTTTATCTTACCGGTGTCCTCCGCCACCACCTCCGCCGCCACCACCATGGCCTCCTCCGTAAGAACCTCCGTGAGAACCTTCAAAGCCGCCACTGCTACCACCGCTGCGGAAGTTCCCAGAGTAACCGCCACTACGAGAGCCGCTGTAAGAACTTCGCCCGCCCTTAGAGGCCGCACTGAAAGATCTGCTTGATGGCGTACTGTAGCTTCTGCCATTAAAAGACTTGCCTAAGCCAGTCGATGGACGCTGCAGGCTTCGATATTGCCTCCCTGTGTTGATAGCTTGGCTGGATGTCCTGCTGCTCGCACTTCGGCTGAAGATTGAGGCAGCGCCTTTTCTGGCCTCCGGGGATGAAAATCCTCTTGAACCCGTTCCGCCAAGGGTGCGTGCTGCTGTTCCGGTCGCCCTCGTTGTTGGATCAACCCTAAGAGAAGCGTGAGTCTTTGGGTCGATGAAGTGATTGGTGATGAAGTGATGACCATGATGGAAGTGAAAATCGTTCAGGATGAAAAAACCAGGGAACCAGAACCCGGTATACCAGAATGGGCACGGGACCCATGCATAAAGGTAGCAATAATCCCAGGGCGGGGGATAATAAGTCACAATCGGTGGACCTTCGGTGTAGTAATAGTTATTGACTACCTCAGACTCACCGTAATCTTGAGGCGGTTCAACAGGATTCTGCCTTTCGTCGACTTTAACGGGCAGGCCTTGTTGAGCAGCAAGATCCTGAACCGCCTTGGCCGCCTCATCCCTGTTCATCCCCAATTTGCCGGAATCCACCGCTGAGCCAACAGCATTTTGTAACTCTCCGATAATATCGGGCGTCACGGGATAATCAGCAATCCATCCGTTTTTGGGTGCGATACCAGCCGTGGCCAGCATACTCTCAGCTTCCGCCTCACCTTTCGCTGGCCCTATCCTTAGTACCTCAGCCAGTTTGACCGCAAAGTCTCCCTCACGAACCAGGGTCTGACCAACTGGAGGGGACTGCCTTCCCGCTTCCTCCTGCTGGGCAGTAGCCACCATCTTTCCTGGAGGGGTTTGTGAAGGGATTGAAGATCCCATTTTCGCTATTTTCACTTCTTCAACCTTATCGCGATAAATAGGAGGGATTTTGTCATAGTCGTCTGCAAAGTTCACAACTCCTTTTTCGTCCACCCATCTGTAGATAGTAGCCGACGCAGAGGAAGTGAAAATAAAACATGAGAATGCCAATAAAAAGATAAGCGCCTTCTTCATATTTTCCTCCTTCCGTTTTAATCAAAAATATACCTTGTTCTCCCTTTTACCTTAAATAATACTCTTTTTATTCATTCGTTACAACTTATTAGACGTATAATTTCGGTTTTTTATTCAACACCCCTCATTCCCTGCTCCAATGGCGTTGACCTCAAAAAGACTGGAAGAGATAGAAATAGATTTAAGCCTACATTTCAGCAAGTTACGAAACCAAACCACCACCGATCTACACCTAAAGATTTTGGACAGTTTAACTTTCCCCTTGCGGAAGTAAATTGACCCTTTGGCGAGTCGGTATCGGCATGAGAATTTTGGGTCTTTGTCCTCGAGTTTGTAAGTTGGGCAAATCTTATTTCAGAAATTTCATTTACTCACAAATCATTCCATGATAGGCTGAAAATAAATTATAGATGCTTTTGCCCGCTTCTTATAAGAATGCACATTGATCATGATGATGGACGTTCCGGAAGCAGGAGGCTTATGAAAGATTGCTTAAGCAGAAGAGAATTCTTCAGAGGAATCGGAGTGGGAACCATCGGCCTGGGATTCGGGGTTTCCATCTTTAATGGAATACATGAATACGCCGAGGCGGTCACGGCGGAGGAAAAACATGCCCTTCTCATGAAAGGCACGGTTGATTTCAAGGGATTCAGAACAAAGGAAATCACTCCAAACGAAGAATTCTATATCACATCCTATTCCGACAGCGTCCCGGTTATCAACGCTAATACGTTCAAATTGAGAATAGAGGGCCTCGTGGAAAAACCATATACCCTCAATTTATCTGAGCTGGAAGGAATGAGGGACAAGACTAAATTTGTCACGTTTGAGTGCATCGGCAACCAGGTGGGTGGAAGCTCGATAAGCAATGCACTTTGGGACGGCGCGACGCTGAGGAAGATCATCGAGAAGGCGGTTCCCAGAAAAGGGATTGTGAAGACGGCCTTTTTTGCGGAAGATGGGTACCGCGATAGCATTCCTTATCCCTTGTCTCTCTCGGATGATGTATTTCTTGCTTTCAGGATGAACGGAGAGCCTCTGCCGAGGAAACATGGCTATCCCTTGAGGGCGGTCATTCCGGGCATTTACGGGGAAAAAAGCGTGAAGTGGCTTTCGAAGATAGAGTTGGTAAATTACGATTTCAAGGGCTATTGGCAGAAGAAGGAATGGTCCGACACCGCAATCATCTCCGTCATGTCAGAGATTCTCATGCCTATGGAAGACCAAAAGATCCCCTTCGGAAATTACGTCATCGGGGGCATCGCTTTCGGAGGAAGGCACGGGATCAGCAAGGTGCAGGTTTCTTTCGACGGCAGGAAGACGTGGCATGACGCCGAGATAAAAGCGCCTCTCTCTCGCTGGTCATGGGCCTTATGGAGGTACGACTGGAGACCCTCTGGACGAGGGGAGTATACGATCACTGTCCGAGCCTTTGACAAGGATGGGAAGGTACAGGAATCGGGATCGCTCTTGGGAGGTCTTTTCAGATCATTTCCCGACGGGGCAAAAGGGCTTCACTCTGTTAAGGTAAGAGTCGCGGAATAACAGCTGAACAATAAATTGACCATTTTCTTGGTCATTAACACAAACTCACTCAGCAGCGCGCATGGATCCCTTTTGAATATATTTTGTCCAGTCCCTCTACCCTAAACACCCTTGACACTCCAAAGATTATCTATCATTCTCCGAATTAAATTAACCGGCTATATTTAAGACAGCTGTTTAGGGAGGAGGGAAACACACCCTTAACACCATTAAACAACCTTTTTTGTGGATGCTATACACCTTGGGTAATGGAGAGGAGCGTTAGGGTTCATGACGAAATTCTCTTGAAAACCCCTCTTGAAGTGACAGATGAGGCGGCTCTTATTCTGAAGGATACAATGGAGGAGGCTGGAAGGGGCCAGGCTGTGGCAGTGCACTGTTGACCATCTTTTCGTACTCATGCCGCAGCAAAATCAAACCGTCAACCGCACGCGGAACGACCGCGTTTCGGCGGGGTGAGAATGGATGCCAGTGAGGCCGCCCGCCGGCTTCGGTGCGCGCCAACCAGCCAAGCCGGTTACGATCAGTTTTCGAAGCTTCAGCCGCGCCCCACCGAAACCCGGCATTTCTTCTCAACCGACATCTTACGGTAATCGCGTACATGCGGTGTCCGTTCATGTTAAAATCGCGCGGTTAATGCGACGCGCGCCTGAAAAGGCTCTACGGGATGGTAAACATCCTGAAACACCGGCGCCGCCGTTGGTGTCACGCGCGATGTGTAGGCGTAGTCAATGTCGTGGTCGTGGCGGTTGAGCAGATTCAACAGTGTGATGGAAATGCGCCAGGTCTTGTTGATTTGGTAGGCAGCTTCCCCGTTGAGCGAAAGTGTTTGGTGGGAACGATAAATTCCGTCCGATGTCAAATCGCGCGGGCCAAAGTAACGCAGCCGCAGAGCGGCCGAAAAGCCATGCCAATCGTGCAACGTGATGCCCGACGAGATCACCAATCCAACCGCCTCGGGAACACGCTTGCCGCCGGGACTGCCCGGCGCGGCGTCGACCGCGTCCACCGAGTCAAAACGGGCGATGGAATCCCCAATGTCAAAGTCAAACGCAAGATGTTCAATCGGCATGAAGTAGTTCGCCCATTCGATGCCGTAGCGGTTGCTTCCCGATTTTGAAGCAACCGTGCCGCCGGTATCGCCATCCTGCTGGAGTTCGGAATCGCTGTTTAGATACCACAGTGACACGGTGCTTTGGAGGTGCGGCACAACCAGCGTCCGCACGCCGATCTCTGCGCCTTTGGTTTGGATCAGAGCGGGAATTTTCTCGGCCGGCGTTCCGGGGTAGGGATTGTCCGCCGAAACCGGTTG
>DATHCH010000285.1:0-3782 GCA_035319625.1 Thermodesulfobacteriota bacterium | reverse complement strand
GAGGACTTTCTGGCCGGCGGATGCGGCCGTTTTTGCCGCCATCAGCCCTGAAAGTCCCATTCCTATGACAATAAGATCGTAATGCATGGATAGACCGAATGCGGATTTCGGAATTCTTATTCCACACTCTGCATTCTGCATTCCGTAATAGCAGGCGCCTGGGCCCCTATAAATTAAAAATCCCCTTATAAATGTATTCCATCAACTCTTCTTCTTTGACTGCGGCGCCCCAGAGGATCGGACGAATCCCCTTCCACCGCTCCTCGAGGAAACCCGTTAATACTTTGTTGGAATCTGCTTGGAGCGTTCTTAAATCGTGAAGGACTCCCAAAAGGCGGTAGACACAGAAACCTCCCTGACACGTCCCTTTAGCGAGACGCGTCCGGCGAAGGATGTCTTGAAAGTCTCTCAACTTCCCGGTCCCCAAAAGCTCTTCGACTTCCTTCCTGGGGATCAGCTCGCAGTCGCACAGGGTTTCGCCTCGGGCTGCTGAAAATTGCTTGAATCGTTCTCTTAAGCCGGCGGGTCTGCTCGCACCGGGGAGCGGGTTCACAGGGGTTGAGCAGGCCGCGGTCCTTCCCATCTTCTGGCAGATGAGGTTAGATGTTTTCTCGGCCATCAGCCGGTAGGTCACCAATTTGCCGCCCGTGATGGTGATCAGGTTTTTTATCCCATCTCTCTTGGCATGGTCAATCAGCACGAACCCCCGGCTGATCGCACGATCGTCCCCCTTTTCTTCAGAAAGAAAGAGCGGTCGGATGCCAGCATAAGCACGGATGAACCGGGTCTCTTGAATCGCAGGGATCATTTTCGATGCCTCGCGAACCAACAGAGAGACCTCATCAGGAGTGACTTCGAAATGCTCTACGTCTTCCAAACGGATGGAGGTGGTTCCAAGAATGGATACGGTATCGTTCGGGACCACGATATCTGCATCGGAAGGGGGGCGGCAGCGATTGATCACAGCGTGGTTGAGCCTGGTGTTCGTGATCAGCATCGATCCCTTGGAGAGGGCCATGCCGATACGAAGGCCGGCGAGTTTCAGAATTTGATTTGCCCAGGCTCCGGTGGCATTGACGATATACGAAGCCTCAATGGTATATTCCTCGCCTCGGATGAGATCTTTTACCTTCGCCCCCTTCACTCTATCCGCATCCAGAACCAGAGAAGTGACTTCTGCATGAAACAGGATTTTTGCACCATGCAGCTCCGCATCTTTGACATTTTCTAAGACTAAAGTGAAGGGATCAATTGCTCCGTCCGGCACCTTCACGGCGCTGAGAAGGTTGGGATTGAGTTCGGGCTCCAGTGAAAGGGTTTCGTCCCGATCAAGGAGGGTGGTTTGAATTCCAACCTTTTCGCAGGCTCGAAGAAATTTACCTCTGAAGGCGAGGCCATCCTCAGGGAGAGAGACGAAAAAACCACCTGCCTCTTCGATGCAGTGAGGGGCAATCTTTCTGAGAATCCCGTTCTCGATGATGCATTCGCGTGCGGCCTCAGGGTCCGAGACCGCATATCTTCCGCCGCTATGAAAGAGTCCGTGATTGCGACCCGAGGCACCGGAAGCCAGGTCTCCTTTTTCAATTAGAACACAAGGGATTCCTCTCAATGCCAAATCCCTACAGATTCCGGCACCGGTCGCACCGCCCCCGACGATCAACACTTCCGTTTTGATATCCATTTGATCCCTTTTCCCGTATACCATTATAACAGAAACATTCGCCCAATCGGTAGATCATTGATCACCGAATGGGTTCAAGACTTGACTTTTGAACACAATGAACTAAAATGGGATCGTTCCAAAGGGTTATGCTGAGCGACGGTCTTTTCTACCCCCACCGATGAGAGGGGGACCCTTTGAAGAAGTCGACAGGAGTTGTTGATGGTTGAGATTCTAAAGAACAGACACCATATCCTCGATTTGGTTCAGATGGGTTTTATCCTCACCGATGCTCACTCAAAAATCCTTTACACCAACCGCTATACCGAACGTCTCTTCGGTTATTCGAAAGAGGAGATAGAAGGGGAACGAATTAGGATCTTGTTCTTGGAAGAGGATCTCGTCTATTTCCTCCCTAACATCATTTACCTCACGCTTTATAAAAATGGTTTTGACGGGGAGGCACTTTTGAGGCAGAAGAACGGGACGAAGGTTTTCGTTCACCTCTACACCAATACTTTCAAGGAGGAAGGGGAGGTCTTTATTTCTTTTTGCTTCCAAGAGATTCAACGATTTAAAATGCTGGAGAAGGAAGGATTGGAGATGGAGCGTTGGGCGAGTCTCGGTCTGATGTTGGAGGGAATTTCCCATCAGATTCGGAATCCCATTGTTGCTATTGGAGGCTATACCCAACGCCTTGTCAAGACATCCACCGCTTCATCCAAAGGCAAATCCTACCTCCATCGAATTCTTCACGAGACGAGAAGGCTCGAAACCATGATTCAAAGGTTGGAGGAGTATATCCTGATACCGAAGCCAACTTTTCGGAAGGAAAAAATCGAAGAGGTGGTTGAGGCCGTCCTTCAGACATTTTCAAAGGAAGCAACAGAAAAAGGCGTCTCCATCAATCTGGAAACCAGGGCTTTAGAAGGAGAAGGGGAATGCTTCATTGACAAGGATTTAATGGCGAAAGCCCTTTTTTATATTTTGGAAAACAGCCTTGAGGCAGTTGGGCGGCTACCGATGGGGAAAAGGGGCAAGACCGTAAAGGTTTCTCTTTTTGGAGATGAAGGAAATATAGGGGTTTCAATCTCCGATAAAGGGGAGGGGATTCCTAAAAAGAACATCGACCGAATGTTTGAGCCTTTTTTTTCCACACGGCCTGATCGAGTGGGATTAGGATTAACCTTCGTCAAGAGAGTGGTGGAAGAACAAGGGGGGAGCATTCGGGTGGAAAGCCGTTTGAAGAGGGGGACCACCATCGCGCTCATTTTCCCGAAAGACCGGCGTCGGATAGTCCGTCGTGAGGAAATTTCCTCAGAGGCCGTGGGGAAAGATATGGATTAGCGAAAACATTAAAAACGATAAGCACGGAAAGGGTTGATTCATTCGGCTCGTCTTCTCCCTCGCCATCTCTTTGTCGAAGAACAAAGGGACATTTCGATCTCAAAGCTTTATCCCTCCGTAGAACATTTTCCCGATTAAAATGAGGTGGGGTTGACATCCCCGTGCCACAGGTTAAAATAGGACTGAATTTCAAAACCTCTAAGGCAGAGTTTTCAAAGTGCGTTTAGGCCAGAGGGTTCATTCATCCCCTGAATTTTCAATAGGACGGATATGGAAAAGGGCTTGATGGAAGTCAAAGTGATGGGTATCGTCGTGGACCCCAAGGCCTCAAATCCGGTTGTTGTCTTAGTGGACCTTTCGGGGCAAAAGGCTTTGCCGATATGGATCGGAGTCTTCGAGGCAGAAGCCATCTCAAGAGGTCTCGAAGGAGTGATGACACTTCGTCCCATGACACACGACCTCATGAAACAAATTTTAGATACATTTCAGGTAACGGTCAAGCGAGTGGTGATCTACGACTTAAAAGAAAATACGTTTTATGCAAATCTTTGCCTGAACGTGGATGGTAAAGAGCTGACTGTGGATAGCCGCCCCAGTGACGCGATCGCCCTGGCGGTAAGGGTGAAGGCTCCCATTTTTGTAGCGGAGTCGGTCATTGAGGCGACAAAACAGATGGGGATCCTTGCTTCCAACCTTCTGGAAGAGGGAGGCGATGAACTGAAGAACATTATTGAGAATATGAAGCCAGAGGACTTCGGAAAATATAAGATGTAAC
>DATHCH010000284.1:0-11502 GCA_035319625.1 Thermodesulfobacteriota bacterium | reverse complement strand
GGGCCTTTTTGAAGAGGTAAAGAAGAAAGTGGGGACGTATTCGAAAGGGATGAGACAGCGACTCGGGATCGCGGAGGTCCTGATCAAGGAACCCAAGCTCATCTTCCTCGATGAACCGACCATCGGTCTCGACCCGGACGGAACAAACCGGATGCTCGACCTCATCCGCTCCCTGAGCCGGGAAAAGAATATTACGATCTTTCTTTCCTCCCACCTCCTCGATCAGGTTCAAAGGATTTGCGATCGGGTAGGAATCATGATCAAAGGGAATCTGGTGGCACTTGGACCCATTCAAGAACTGGCTAGGAAAAAGCTGGGCGTGGAGAAAGAACACTATACGCTCGAAGAGCTTTATATGAAATATTTCAAGGAGGCTTAACGTGCGCGGTATCTTCACCTTATTCAGGAAAGAGTTGGGGGACCACTTCAGCAGCGTACGATTTCTTATCATCTCTGCATTGATCGTGATGGTAGGCGTGATTATTGCTTCCATGGCGGGTATGGGCATCCAGGAAGAAGCGAAAGGAGCGGCGAAGCCCACGCTTCTTTTTTTGTGGCTCTTCACCTCGACTGGAAAACTGTTCTCCTTCGTCCAGTTCATCGGCTTTTTTGGTCCCCTCATCGGCATCTTTCTTGGATTCGATTCGATCAATCGGGAAAGGGTCTCCCGGACGCTGAGCAAGCTGGCTTCACAGCCCATCTATCGCGACTCTATTATCAATGCAAAGTTTCTGGCAGGGGTGACGATCATCTCTATTGTATTGGTTGCGATTATCCTGATCATCTCAGGCTTGGGCATTCGACTGATCGGTGTGGTGCCCGGTTCGGAAGAGATCTGGCGTCTTGCGATCTACGTGATCACGAGTATTCTCTACGTTTCTTTCTGGCTGGGGATATCGATCCTCTTTTCAGTGGTCTTTCGCAGTACGGCCACCTCTGCGCTGGCCTCCTTAGCGGTCTGGATATTTTTCTCTTTCTTCGTAAGCTTGGGGGCAGGTACCCTTGCCAATGCGATTGCGCCGATCAGTGAAAGCGGCACTGGAGTGGACCGCGAGATCGTTATTCGACATGAACGAATACAGCACACGGTTTCCCTTTTTTCTCCCGTGACTCTTTACAGCGACGCTACTTCCCTGGTCCTCAACCCGATGAATCAAACCACAAGACCCATCGCCTATGCGTTAATGGGACCCTTGGAGAAACTGTCTGCGGCTCGTTTTCAAAACCCTCTCCCCCTTTCGCAGAGCCTCCTTATCGTCGCCCCGTATCTGATTTCTATTATCGCCATGACTTTCCTCTGTTTTGGAGTTTGTTACCTGGTCTTTATGCGGCAAGAGATCAGGACAATCTGAAAAGATAGCGTCCCGTCGTCAATTATTTCGACATGCCGGTGCAAAAACGAGAGATCTTTGGGTGGGCGATGTATGATTTCGCCGCCTCTGCCTTTGCCACCACCATTCTCGCAGTCATCTTCAATCAGTATTTTGCCACGGTCGTAGCGGGAGGAGAGGAAGGGGTCGAATTCTTCGGACTCCGTCTCCACGGTGCCTCCTTTTTCACTTTCTCTGTAGCCCTCAGCATGGCCATCTCAGCCGTCTTGTCGCCTTTTTTGGGGGCCGTTGCCGATGCCTTGGGGTCGAAGAAACGCTTCCTGATGGCCTTTTGTTTTGGCGGCGTCCTCTTCTCAGGCCTCCTTTATCTCATCCATGCGGGCGATTATTGGATGGGAGCGGTTTTCTTCATCATTGCTAATATCGGTTTTGCCGGAGGAAACGTCTTTTATAATGCGTTTCTCCCGGAGATCTCAACCGAGCAGAATATCGGCCGGATTTCGGGCTTCGGATGGGCATTGGGGTATATCGGAGGAGGGGGTCTCCTGGCGATCAACTTGATCATGTTGAAGTACCCGGAGTGGCTGGGATTTCCCGCTGGCCATTTCAGTGTCCATGATTGCTTTCTCAGCGTCGCCCTTTGGTGGCTGATTTTTTCACTTCCTCTATTTTTCTTCTTAAGAGAAAGGGCGAAGAGATCCGGTTCTCCGATTGAAAAGGGTTATTTTAGGAAGGGGTATCGACGACTGCGATATACCCTCGGCCGGATCAAAACCTTTCGGGAATTGACGAAGTTTCTGGTTGCCTTCCTGATTTACAATGACGGGATCCAAACTGTCATCGTCATGGCCTCCATCTTCGCCGCTGAGGTGTTGCGGATGCAGACGGGTGAGATCATCCTCTTTTTTTTGATGATTCAAGGAATTGCATTCTTCGGAGCACTGATCTTTGGTATCCTGGCGGATGCCATCGGAAATAAGAGGACAGTGATGATTTCATTGGGGGTATGGTCTCTTGTTGTCCTGTGGGCTTTCCGGTTGGGCGTGATATGGGATCCCAAGACAGAATTCTGGTTATTAGGGGTGCTGGCCGCGCTGGTGATGGGCGGAAGTCAGGCCGCTTCTCGTTCCCTTCAGGGAATCTTTACCCCAGATGAAAACAGCGCGGAGTTTTTTGCCTTCTTCGGTGCGTCCGGGAAATTTGCCTCTGTCTTTGGACCTTTGATCTACGGAATAATGATCGCCATCACAGGAAGTGTCCAATCGGGTATCCTTTCCGTTCTTCTCTTCTTCATCGCCGGGATGGCGATCCTTTGGACCGTCAACGAAAAGAAGGGAATGGAAGAAAAACAGAACCCGGTCATCTAAAAAGGGTTCAAGGGGTCTAGGGTTCAAGTGGTCAAGTGAAATAGCTTATTTTGAATAAAAAGCACTCGAACCCTTGGACCCTTGAATCCTTGAACCCTGATTTTCTAATATTTGAACTGGATTCTGTACTTCACTTTTTCTTCCTTGTCTTTGGCCACGGGTACTTCGAACCGGACCAAGTGAGCACTCACCTTCTCATAAGGATGGGTCTTCGAAAGCATCTCCCAATCGCCAGGGATGGGTTCTTCCACGAAGACCTTAATGTCTTCGTTCTTATGATTTCTCAAGCTCACCTCAAAGGCCACCTCAAAAAGGTTTCGGCCTAATCGTTTGTAATCCGTCTGAACTCTCTCTCCCATTACATCAAAAGCCTCTCCGATCTTAATCTTAAATTTTTCGTCTTTTGGGGTATGGTCAATGCTGTCCTCTCCAACAAACTGAAGGCTCCCATCTTTATCCTCTTTATAGACCCTGATTGTGCCCTTTGGGAGGGGGATCCCCAGGTTATTCTTCTTCAAGTTTTCCAGCTCGAGAAAGACCCCGATCTTCTGCTTATCTGAGTTCTGATTCTGGTAGGAATAGTACTGGGGTTGACCTGAGAAGACAAAGACTTTCCTAAGGGGCACTTGATTCGCGTCAAGAAGGGTCATCTGCTTGGTCTGATTGTCTTTGATCGTGGTTCTTCGATCCAAAGTGTAGAGATGATATTCGAAAAAAGATTCTTCTTTAAATTGGGGGCTCGCCTCTTTTGCCGCAGCCATAGGCTTAGCATAATCCATCTTCATCTCCGCTCGAACCCGATGGATATCGCCCGCTACCAGTTTAAGTAGGGCATTCTGGTAAGTGGCGCCGCTTCGATTGTCTATGGTCACCCAGCCGGTTAGGTCGGTACTCGTGTCCAACTGATTCAAGACCGCCACGTAATCCGTCTTCCAGTTGATACCGGAGGTGAGGTAAGAGGCTTCAACCTTCTGAGGCTTAGAAAGTTTGTTCTCCACCATCCATACCAGTGTCGGTTGCGGAATGAGGTTTTCAGGGAGTCTGGAAAGAAGGATGCGGCCAGGATGACCAATGGAGATCTTATCTCCAATTTGAAAAATATTTCCTCCTTGGATAGACAAAAGAGTTGCTTCGAGGATCTCCTCCTTTTTCGTCTCAGGGTTGATGGTGGCGAGTTGGACGGTCTGGCCCACAAACTTTTCAAGGAGTTTCTGAGGGCTGAGAAGGTCGTATTCATAATTCTGTTCCAAAACGTTGAGGCTCGAACCATTGATGAGTGATTTGATGTGGACTGTTGTCGGATCGATCTTGGCTGCCACATCCATGAACTTCAATTCATGGATGCCGATTTTAAAATCGATGAGCCGGGTATCCTTCACCAGTCCCACATTCGAGTTGTAGATGGTGACTGCCATGTCCTGCTGATCCTTGACCGTGCTGGTCAGAGGTGCCGCGAAGCCAGCTTGGATAGAAAAAAGAAAACAGGTGAGAATAATGGATAGAACCAACCTTTTCATCGGAAAATCCTCCTTTCCTCCACATTTTCCCTCTCCCCCTGCCTGCCGGCAGGCAGGGGGAGAGGGTTAGGGTGAGGGACGCATTTGTTTTAGTACTAAAGACAACAGCCATCCCGGTTTGGTTCCCGAGAAAGTATTATTTTCTTGACAGCGGAAGCAGAAGTATTCATGCCAGATACTCCCATCCGTTCAGCCATGTCTTGTTCTCTTGTAGTGGCTAATCATACCACGAAAGTAGACCTTGAAAAACAGGCATCTCAGATTTAACATTAGCTTGACCACATGGAATCTTATCATCTCAGCGGCCTCATCATCACCCTTGACAAAGAAGGATCAAGGGAGTTCTCCAAAGTCAGTTTTCCAGTCCGATACGGCCGATTTTTTGAGATAAAAACTCCGGATACCATTTTTCAGTTTAATCTAAAAGGGGAGATCAAATACATCCAGGGGATCGGTCAGGGCTGGCCTCATCCCGCGGAGTGGCTAAAGCGAACCGTCGGCAATGACTGGATTTACTACTCAGCCGGTGGCTATAAGGGTATTTACGACTATTTCGGTGAATATTATTTCCCTTGTCTCTCCTATCCGAGCAACTCCGTTATCGACGAAGATCCCTTGAACGACCCTTCAGTCATTTGTGCCAAGAAATCTTTGCAGGCACTTCGGGTAAGATTAGATAAACTGATTTCGGGGGCAAAGCCAGAGCGTCTTAAAGATTTTTTAACTTGCGTCATGAGAAATGATGAGGAAATCCTGAGACGAAGATCTGATCAATTGCATCGTCTCATCGGAGGGCGGGTGACTGTGCTTCCACCGGATACCCGGCATGTGGACTATGAAGTGATTCCCGTTATTGTGGCGGATGGGTGTCTTTATCACTGCGGCTTTTGCAGAGTGAAGACAGGACAAGATTTCACTCCCCGTCGTGCCGGGGACATCGTGAGACAGATCAAGAACTTAAAACGATATTATGGGAAAGATCTGCACAACTACAACGCCATTTTTTTGGGACAGCATGATGCTCTTTTGGCGGGCCGAGAACTCCTTGAACTGGCAGCCCAAAAAGCCTATGAACTGTTTGAATTCGAGCGTTCCTACCTCAAGGGGGCTTCTCTTTTCCTCTTCGGGAGCATCGATTCAATCATTCATTCTGAAGAGAAGCTTTTTGAATCACTAGATCGCCTCCCCTTTTCCACTTATATCAACGTAGGGCTTGAATCGAATGATCCCGCGACATTGGAGGGGTTGAAAAAGCCTGTTTCTGTGGAACAGGTTCACGAGACTTTTCTCAGGATTTCAGATATCAACAGAAGGTATGAGAAGATTGAAGTGACCGCAAACTTCGTCTTCGGGAAAGACCTTCCTGCAAGTCACTTACCCTCACTCTTAGAGTTGATCGGAGACAGACCAGATCTCTCCCGCAACAAAGGGGCTGTCTATCTGTCCCCCCTCATGGAGGAAGGGATGAGAGACAAAGAGGATAAGAGGGAATTACTGAGGAGATTCCTTAGATTGAAAACCCAGAGTCGTCTTCCCACTCTTATCTACCTGATCCAAAGATTGTGATCCGCGATGTTCTTCGCTCGTGATCCACTATCTACGATTTCGACTACGCCCATTCTTATCCTTTCGTTGACGAGCATTGGAAAATTCCAACACTCAATAGGGTTGATGGAACAGATGAACGTCAGCGAATAGGCAAGATAATATCTCCTAGATTTCGAACCGTATTTCCAAAGGGACTTCCGCTCAGCCCGCCTACGACGAGGGAGATAAGAAATGCGATCGATAGGATACCCAGGAAGACAAAGAGGACAAGGTCGTGCCAGTGATAGAATTTCCCGACCCATTGGGCTGTGCCATAGAAATGATTTTCCTGAATGGATGCATTTGAGGGCTTTCTTGTTCCTTTTGAATAATAAGGGGAGTCGATCCCCGAGAAGAGGAGAAGAAGCCTTGAGCCGAGGTAAAGAAGGTAGACGAAGACCGAAGCGAGGATGGCAAATTCATAAGGAAGTCTGAGGGACAGGACGATCCAATAGGTCAGAAAGGCGTAGAAGATTCCTCCGATAACAGCCAACGTGATGCGGATGAGAAGAGAATTAAAGAAAGTCATTTTTCCCCCGATACTTTCCTATTCTCTTATTTTCTTGAGCCGGGAAAGGTTTACAAGAGCCTTGGCAGCCCTTTCTGGCGTAGGATAGTTTGGGATACCCGATCCTTCAAGCCGTTTGATTTCATCCTCCCAGATTCCTGGTGGGGAGGAAAAACAGCACAGGATTGGCTTGTTGGTTCTCCTCTCCGACAATAGATCGGCTAAGACTCCGACAGCCGACCTGTTGGCCGATGCGAACATGAGGCATACGATCACGGCATCAATCCTCTTATCTTCGAGAACAGCCTGGACGATCCCTTTGATTGCCTCTGCGTCATACCATGCCGGTCCCATATCCACCGGGTTTATTCGGATGGCAAGAGGGGGAAGCAGTTCATTCACTCTCTTTTGGGTTTCTGTGGAAAAGGGCGGAATCGTTAACCCCTCCATCTCGCAGACGTCACAGGCCGCCATCCCGGGGCCGGCCTGACCGGAGAGCACAGCCACTTTCGCTCCTCGGGGAAACGGACACGTGGCCAAGGCCTTTGCCGTATCCAGGAGTTCTTCCGAGCTTTCCGCCGTCAAAATACCGGCCTGTCTGAAGGCTCCTTCGTAGATCTCATGATTTCCTGCAAGCGAACCCGTATGAAACTGGGACGCCTTGTCCCCACTGGAGGATCGCCCGACCTTGTAGGCGAGAATAGGTTTCTCCCGATTTCCTTTCCTGGCCACCTCCATTAATTTCTTCGGAAAATCGATTCCCTCCATATAGAGGGCGATGACTTTGGTCTGATCGTCATGGAGCAGGTATTCGACCATCTCCGCAAAATCAACGTTACAGCGATTTCCTAAGCCTACGATTTTGCTAAATCCAACTTTGTCCTGAAGAGATAGAAAGGCCATCAGGTGAGACATCCCTCCGCTCTGGCTGACCAAGCTGATGCCCCCTTTCTTCACCCAGGAGAATTCCGGCGTGAACGAAGCGTTGAGGGGAAGATGAAGATTTACAATTCCAAAGGTATTCGGGCCGATGATCCTGATGCCGGATTGGGTTGCCAAGTCCGTTATCTCTCTCTGCAATATCTCTCCTTTTCTATCTTCAATTTCTTTAAACCCGGCAGTGATGAGGACGATTCCTTTCACACCCTTCCGCGCACATTCCATTACCGTTTGGGGCACCTGTGCGGCTGGGAGGACGATGACGGACAAATCGACAAGATCAGGGATCTGGGAGAAGGAGGGGTAGGCTTTGATTCCGAGAATTTGATCTCTCCCTGGATTGACAGGGTAGATTTTGCCCGGGTATCCCCCTTCCGTAAGACTTCTCATGACATGAGATCCCAACTTGCCCGGGTTGTCCGAAGCCCCGATGACCGCGACAGATGTCGGATTAAAGATCGCTTCGAATCCCTCCCAATCTCTCTCCATCTCCATTCTCCTTTTAGCTTATGCCTTTGGCAAATGAATGACCAACACAGGGCGAGAAGTTTGTCTTCGTTCCCCGCCCTTTATACTCTAAACCAAACCCACAAGATGTTCAAACGGTCTTGGCGGATTCCTACCTATTCGTTATTGTCGTGAGCCCTTTTTAGAGCTATATTGGTTTCGATGAAATCTGTGAGAAGGGTTTTGTTTTTAGTCGTGGGAGTTTGCGGCCTCGTCTTTTTCGTCGGGCCTCTTGCCGTCTGCAACGCCCAACCACCCTGTTGTTCCGAAGATACGACCCTTTCCTATTTTCTTTTCCCGAAGGCATCCCAAACATATCCATATCTCGTTCGATATGAGATCTTTTTTTCCGCTCAACTAAACAAAGAGAAAGGTTTCTTCATCATCCTCCCGGAGGATTTCTTTCAAAACCCAAACGCCAGGTATCCAGTTCTGTTCCTTCTTCATGGTTATAACTTCCATCGGACAGGAATCTGGTGGAACATCCATTCTCCTGAAAAGGCAAAGAGGCTACTCTGTGAAGTAAAGGAGGAAGAGTATCATTGGCTTCTTCATGATGATATTGCTGTCGTGGCCTATGCGATGATGGATTCAAAGAACAAGACCTATCGAGATTTGGAACAATCGTTGGAGAAACGCTTTCAAGAGCTTTCTCAATACGGTGGTCTCTCCAAGAGTGATTATACTCCAAAGGAGATCGCCCGGTCGATTGTCCCCCATAACCTTCATCCCCGCGGAAGTCCGGACGATCCGTTTCACCCCCTCGTGAAGATGATCATCGTCCTTCCGGATGGGGACAACGGATTTTATACGGATGCGAACGGCGGAGAGAGACTTTTCCCCGAAACGAAGAGTCAGAAGGCCTGTGATGATTTTTACCCTGGAGAGGCCTTGAATTATTCACTCTTCCCTTTCCTCTATATGAAGCCGGGAGCGCTGGGAAGACATGAATCGTACTTCCTTGAGCTGCTTCAGTACATTGAGTCTCAATCCGTCTACAGGGAGAGGCTTCTTCGGAGAAGAGGCCTGGGCGGCAATTCCATGGGGGGATTCGGGGCCATAAAGCTTGGACTAAAATATCCGCATCTCTTCCAGTCGGTCAGTAGCCAGAGCGGGCTTCTCGACATCGGACTCCTTCAAGACAAGTGGATGCTGAAGATGGTTATGCCTGAATTCTTAGAGGTCTTCGGTCGACTCGAACCGAATAAACTTCCTTCCAGTTCTTCTCTTAACTTGAAATATATCGAGGCCAACAACCCCTTAGACCTGATCAAGAAACAGGGAATGAGCAGGCTGCCTCACTGGCTCTATTTTGATTACGGATCGAAGGAAGGGTTTGAGGGAATTACGGAAGGGAATAAAGAATTCGAAAGGCTATTGAGAGAAGCCAACCATCAGATTCCTGTTCAACCCCTTAACGGAAGGTCCGGGCATAACTACCAATTCTGGCGCAGCCGTTGCGGGAATATCCTTCAGCATCATTCCGATGTTTTGAAAGGGGTTGAGGGTTTGGGAATGCGGGACCGCGATTCAAAATGACCTTAGATCAGCGAGGGGGTTTCAGGGGACATCCCCGATGAAGTCTTTTCGCTAAATAGTTATTGGTCCATCAAAAGGCTGCTTAGTTTTTCTTTATCGATTCCGAGGCGCTCCCAGTTTTCGATATAGACAGGTTTCCCTTTTTCGTCGTAAGGATCGACCAGGACCTTCCTCAAGAAGAACGGAGATTTTTTGGAGTGGCATTCCTTGCAACCGCGGGCGCCGATGACATCCGGCCCAGACATCACATTATGACTGAGAGAGAAGTCAACGGCTTCGGCTTGCTCATGCTTGGTCTTTTCCACTTCTCCTTTTTGATTCAGCTGATAAAGAAACCCGCCTTTCATTAAGACGGGATGGGCGGCCACAGGATTTCCAAATTGATCGTTCCCGTTCAGCGCTTTCAAAAAGTCTTTAATTTCTTCAAGAGAATTCATTTTGGGAACGACATCTCCTTTGCTGAGGGGAGGTTTTTTCAATTCCCGTATCTTCCAGAGGGGTATCGGCTTCACCACATTGGTTTTTAAATCGAGGTCTCCCGAGTAAATAACAATGAGTGATTTGACAGGAACGATTCTACCTTTCCATTTTGTCAGGGCAGGATACCAGATATTTGCGTCTATCCCAGGGATAGATCTTTTGGGATCCAGAGGATCGTTGGAGAGGAACCTTGAGGTATCAAAGACAATGGTCCATCCCGTTGAGGCACAATCGTAGACAAGGTCTGCGGCTGCGGTCTGAAAGGGAATATGACATGTCTGGCAGGCGATCAGTTTTAAGTGGCGCGGGGAGAAAGGATGTTTGTATCTGGAGGCTCTCTTATCCTTGCCTCTGTAATGGCAGTCTTCGCAGGAATGCATGCTGTTGTTCAGATCATTTCGTACTGTCTGCTGGGGGGTATCCCCTTTAGCAAAATTATGCTCCTTATCACTTGGATGACAGGAGATGCAGTCGAGCCCCTTTGCTTTATGGATGTCCTTCTCTAAACCCCACTGACGGCCTCTCATTCTTCCATCGGCCGCGGCATGGCAAAACCAGCAATTCTCGTCGGGGGGCCTCCTGACGATCTGCAGCTGAAGATTTTCGAAATCAGCCACCTCTTTCGTAGCATAATTTACTATCACCTCGTCCACTCTTAAATTTCCAGATTCATCCACAGAGAGTATAATATTTGCCCACCCCGCTCCGACCGTAGGCCCGTACTTAAAAAACTTTCCTCTCAAGGTTGCGCCTCGTTCCTTCCATTGATAACCCTTTAGGTGGCAGATCAGGCAATCGGCCTCGCTCACACCGCTTTGATCCCAGGGAGCTCCGTATTGGCCATTGCCGTTACTAACCGGGGTATAGTCACCGTCTAACAAAGGAGTTCCTTGGGAATCTTCATAGCCAAACTTTTTTCTTTCTTCGTCATAATAGAGGTTACCTCCCCGATCCAACTCACCCCATCCTCCCCCTGGGTGACAGCCTCCGCAATTCTGAACGAAGCAAAAAGAGGATTTGTCAATTTCGGACGGATCTTGGTTGATCTTTTTAGCCAGTTGAGACGAACCCACAGAGGCAACCAGATATTTCCCATACATTCCCGAGGACAAATTCCAAGGGTACTTGGGGTCGAACGTATCACTTATGACAATTTTACCCATTCCATCCGCTCGGCCTTGCTGGAAATGGTAACCATTCGTAATTTGGTTATAATTGTGGCAGCCCCCGCAGGTTTTCTTTGGGCTGTAAGGTGTTTTGTTCTCAAGGGTAAGCGGGCTCCCGTCGAATCCCTTAAGGATAATCCTTTCATGTGAACATTCTTGGGATGGGATTGAAGCTGGATAAAAAAGAGAAAGGGGCAGGGGTGCTGAAACGATCAAAAGGAATACCCCCAATTTCTTCAGAGCGAACACCCCCATTATTGATTCAGGTTTAGACTAAGGCTGAGAGAATAGTATAATGATAGTAGGAGCAGAGGCAAGGAATTATTTAATTTTTTGAAAAATTTCTTGACAAAGGAGTATTATTTTGTTACATATTATAAGTTAAATCCTTTGTGATCCTTATTCCACTGATGTAACTCTTTGATTTTCCAATCTTTTCTATACCGGGAGGAAACGATCAATCAAGAAAATGGGGATTTAGAGTCGGAGAGGTTCCCGAGCGGCCAAAGGGGACAGACTGTAAATCTGTTGGCGATGCCTTCGGAGGTTCGAATCCTCCCC
>DATHCH010000283.1:0-10710 GCA_035319625.1 Thermodesulfobacteriota bacterium | reverse complement strand
CCCTTCATCCCGCATCCTCTTGATCGCCCCTTTTGCGATTCTGGCCGCGATCCCGAAGGCAACCACCATCAATCTGGCGTCATCTGCGAAGAAGGTCTCCCACTTCACCTCTTCTTTGGTAATCCTTTCGTATTTCCTCATCAGTTTCCAGTTGTGCTCCTCCTCCTCAAAGGGGTCCAAAAGCAGTGACCGAATGAATCGACTGGGCCTTCCCTTGGCGCCTGTCAGAACCCAATCTTTATGCGGTAATTTCTTTGTCCGAACCTCAGGAGGTAATTCCACAGGTTCCATCATCTGTCCGAGCATCCCGTCTCCAAGGATCACCACTGGAGTCCTGTATTTGTCGGCGAGATCAAATGCCTCATAGGTTAAATCAGCAAGTTCTTGACACGAGTTGGGGGCAAGGACAATGGTGCGGTAATCGCCGTGTCCTCCTCCTCGTGTGGCCTGAAAATAGTCGGATTGCGCCGGTGCAATGTTGCCCAGGCCCGGGCTCCCCCGAGTCATATTGACGATGACGGCCGGCAATTCCAGAGCGGCGAGGAAGGAAATACCTTCTTGTTTGAGGCTGATTCCAGGACTTGATGAGGAAGTCATCGCTCGTCCACCAGCCATGCTGGCACCGATAACCATGTGGATCGAGGCGATCTCGCTCTCCGCCTGAATGAATACCCCATCCTCCAGTTTGGAGAGCCTCTCGGACATATATTCGGGAACCTCGTTCTGCGGCGTGATTGGGTATCCAAAATAGTACCGGCACCCCGAACGAACGGCTGCTTCTGCAAGGGCATGGTTTCCGCGCATTAAAACCTTAGGCACGATACACCTCAATCGCAATTTCAGGGCATGAAATGGCACAGAGACCACATCCCGTGCACTTTCTGCCTTCCTTCTTTAAATGTTTTTCGACAAAAGAGGCAGGGTAGTAACCCTTTTGATTCATTCGATCAGAAGATTCTATTAACCGATGTGGGCAGACAGAAATACATAACTTACAATCTTTACACAATTCCGCATCGATTTCGATCATCCCTGACGTCAAAGCTCTCCTCCAAAAATCTCTTTGGAACGTAATATCTTGACCGACAAAGTAATTTATTATAAAGTTTAATATCTTTAAAATCAATGCCTTTAGAGGCGGTAATGGATCCTCGATTAAAACGCTTGGACAGGGAACAGAAGCGCTTAATTATGATCGGAGGAAAAGGGGGTGTCGGAAAGACTACCTGCGCCTCTGCAATTGCACTCCATTTCTCCCAACAGGGGAAAAAGACTTTGATCATCTCGAGCGACCCCACTCCCTCGCTTTCAGACATTTTTGAAATGGAGATTGGCGATCAGGAGAGACTCATTAAGAATGCGAAGAACTTATACGGAATCGAGATCAGTTCTGATGTGGTCTTGAAAAAATGGAAGGACCGATTCGGACCGGAGATCTACGAAGTGGTATCCTCCTTTACCACGCTCGATTACGATTTTGTGGACTATATCGGAGGCGCGCCGGGGATAGAAGAAGAGTATATGCTCAATTATATTCTGGAGTTAGTCGAAGGCGGGCAATATGATTTAGTCGTCTGGGATACAGCTCCTGCCGGCCACACTCTGAGGCTTCTTCATCTCCCTCAGATATTCCTTAAACATCTCGAGGCCGCTACCAAATTTTATATGAACTTATACAGTTACTTTGAAAAGTTAAAGGAAAGTGTGAAGTTAAAAAAAGGCAAGAGGTCTCTATTAGAAATTATTAGCGGATGGGAGGATTTGGCAGAAAAAGTTGTCAATTTTATTCGGGATCCTCAAAAATCCAACTTCATCATTGTGACCATACCTGAAGCGCTCGGCGTCCGGCAGACGGAGAGGATCATTAAAGATTTTGATGACTATCAACTCGAGGTTAACCATTTAATCATCAATTACGTCATTCAGGAGGCAGACTGCAATTTCCATAAGATCAGAAAAGAGATGCAGCAACACTACATTCAGACACTAAAAAATCAATATTCTCACAGGATTGGATTGATAGAGCTCCCTCTTATGCCACAAGAGATAAAAGGTGTCGAGAGGATTAACAAAATTTCGGAAATTCTTTTTAAGGAGGCATAGAAATGACCGTTCTCTCCAATAGAGCAAAAAGTTTGAAGCCCTCCCCTACCCTTGCCATCAATGCCAAGGCAAAGGCGATGCAGGCGCAGGGCATCCGTGTCATCAGTTTTGGTGCGGGGGAACCGGATTTTGATACCCCTGAGAACATTAAACAGGCCGCGAAGAAAGCACTTGATGAAGGTTTTACCAAATATACCCCGGTTGGAGGTATTGATGAGTTAAAAGATGCCATCATCAAGAAATTTCAGCGAGATAGCGGCTTATCCTATAAAAGGTCTGAAGTTTTAGTATCGTGTGGAGGGAAACATTCCTTCTACAATCTGGCGCAGGCCATCTTCGATCATGGAGATGAAGTGATTATCCCGGCTCCTTACTGGGTGTCCTATCCTCCCATGGTGGAACTCGCAAACGCGACGGCGGTTATTGTGGAAACGACGGAAAAGAATCAGTTTAAGATAACGGCAGAGGATTTGAAAAAGGCAATCGCATCAAAAACCAAAGGCATGGTTCTCAATAGCCCATCCAATCCTACAGGAAGTGCTTATACGAAAAAGGAACTAGAGAAAATTGCAGAGTTGGCGATTTCGAGGAACTTTTTTATCATCTCGGATGAAATTTACGAGAAAATTGTCTACGATGGTTTCAAGTTCACAAGCATTGCCTGTCTAAGTGAGGAGATGAAGAAAAGGACGATTATTGTCCACGGCGTTGCCAAGACCTACGCCATGACAGGCTGGCGGATTGGCTATACGGCCGGAGCCGAAGAGATTATTTCGGCCATGAATAATATCCAGAGCCAGAGCACCTCAAACCCCACCTCCATCGCTCAGAAAGCTTCTGTAGAGGCCCTCATCGGCCCACAGGATGAGGTAGAGAAAATGGTTTCTGCCTTCGCCCAGAGACGGAACTATATTGTGGACCGTTTGAATAAGATGTCGGGAGTCTCTTGCTATAAGCCAGTGGGCGCCTTCTATGTTTTTCCAAACTTTTCCTCTTATTACGGGAAGTCCTACGAGGGGAAGAAGATTGAGAACTCCACGCACCTTGCTGATTACTTCTTGGATGTGGCCAGGGTGGCGGTTGTCCCGGGAGTTGAATTCGGAGCTGATTCCTTTGAGAGGCTTTCCTATGCCACCTCCATGGAAAACATCAAAGAAGGGTTGGATCGAATTGAAGAAGGGCTTAAAAAGCTCGCTTGAAATAGTCTTTCAATATAGAGCGGTGGTCAAAAGCGATCTGATCGGGGAGGTTCGATTCATTAAAGATTCCAATTTCAAGTGCGTCATCCTTGGCCTGAGGTATTCCCTTAGCTTTTGCAATATAAGCTGTTGAAATACTGTGGTGTCTTGAATCTCTTTTTGGATCTGAATACGTGTGAAGTTGTCTGACTAATTTTACATCCAAATTGGTTTCTTCTTTAGCTTCCCTGACAGCAGCCTCTTCCAAGGATTCCCCATAGTCGACGAATCCTCCCGGGATAGCCCAACCCTGGGGTGGGTTCTTTCGCTTGACCAGCACTATTCCCTTTGATTCGATCTCGATGATGATATCCACCGTTGGGATAGGGCTTTGGTAAACCTCGATCTCTTCCCTGCATTTCGGACATCGAATGGTTTTTTTCGCCATCCCATTCACTCGCGTTTGATGAAACTTTTGGGCGCTGGATTAAGAGAAGGGAAGCGCCCCTGGCGTGACTCGAACACGCGGCACACGGATTAGGAATCCGTTGCTCTATCCACCTGAGCTACAGGGGCAACCTGCGTAACTATACAAGCTTGCTATATTTTCGTCAATGATGAATTTTAACCCTCTCAAATTTTGATTGACATCCAAACGCTCATCTAATAATTTTAATTAGGGAGTTAATTAATATTTGATGACATAAAGGGGCGTGTACAGGCCAGCAGTTAACCCCGTTAGAAAGGACGGGGCTAAATGCTTGGGCTTTCTAACGGGGTTAATGGGAAGTCGAAAAATGGTAACCAAAATAGTTTTTTTGATAAGCTTGGGGGTGTTCTTACTTTCTGCGAATCCGCCCCTGGCGGACTGCGTGAGTCTGGTTGGTTTCACCGATTGGTTTGCGCAAGAAACCCATAATCTTGTCTTCTATCGAGGATCAAGACCGTTAGCAAGTCTTAACGTCCCTTATTGCTCAATCAATCCCTCATCAACCATTCTCCTCATTAAAAGTTATGTGTGCGACTTGGACAAGATTATTATAGACGGTGAAGAATGTACGATTATGACGGTTACATCGGCATCTTTTTAGCAGATGTTTATCGGAGGCTCCTGATGCAGAATCTCTGCCTGCCCTCTCCCCAGATGGGGAGAGAGGGAGAGTAAGCGGGTGAAGGGTTACCTTTATTCTTCTCTTTTTTCCTTTCTCTCTTTATCCTTTTTCTCCTTTTCTTCCAACTGCTTCTTCATGCTTTCCACCTTGTCCTTGAACTCCTTTGTGACAGCATCCGATGTAGATTGATTGCTAATGATGTGAGGAGTCATCAGCAGGATCAACTCATCTCTCTTCGTCTCGTAGCTCTGAAACCCGAACAGGCCCCCTATTATGGGAATTTTGCTCAGCAGAGGGATACCTGATGTTATCTTTTCCTTAGACTCTGAAATCAATCCTCCGATCACAATGGTCTCTCCTTCCACGACCGAGAGAACGGTCTTAGCAGTTTTCTTTGTAAATGCAGGAATACTGGGAAGATTGCCAAGGGCGGCAGACGCAAGCACGTTGCTATCTTCGATGCTGATCTCCAGACTCACCAGTCCTCCATCGCTGATGCGAGGCGTAAGGGAGAGAATAATGCCGATATCTTTATATTCGATTGTCCCTTCGACCACGCCTGCACCCGTGGTACTTGTGACTCCCGGCGTCGTATAAGTATTGGTGAGAATTGGCTGGGATTGTCCTACTTGAATTTTCGCCTCCTTATTGTTTGAGGCAATAATCTGGGGTGACGAAATTACTTTCAGTCGGTCCTGTGACGCCGCTAAATCGATTGCTGCGGATAGTCTTCCTCCCAGCTCCACAATGGCGTACCGTAAACCACCGTAACTGGCGAGGGGCGCGGTGAAAGGATTGAGAGGGCTCGTAGTAGTATTCCCCAAAGAATCGGTGGTGGTTTGAACAGGTGGCTGGCTCTGAAGTGCAGCCCCTTGAGCGTGGGAACTTGTCACATGACTTGACACAAAATTCGCCCATTCGATGCCGAATTTGTTTGTCTCATCAAGGGTGACTTCAGCCAAAAGGACCTCGATCAGCACCTGCTTAGGGTAGATATCCAGCTTCTTAATCGTCTCAAGAATTGCTCTATAATCCCTGTGGAAGGCTTTAATGAGCAGTGAGTTGGTGGGTTCATCAACGACAATTCCGATCTCTCCCTCTGGAACGCCCCCTACCTCTTCCTTCCCAGGAGCTGGAGGAGTGGTAGGGGTCGGAGCCGGCTTTGCCCCCCGGGGAGTCGTTTCCGCCGGTGCTCCGCCTTTTTCCACCTTCTTCTCTTTGGCCTTAATGAATACTTCTTTCAATACATCAGCCAGGTCTTTGGCCTTCGCATTCTGGACGTAGTAAACAAAGACACTTAACTTCGACCCTTCTCCTGGTATCCTGTCGAGCTCCTTGAGCCATCCCTCGACTTTTTCAAAGATATTGGGAATGGAACTGACGACCAGGAGCGAATTGATCCGGGTGATGGGCGTAAAAGTAATTCCGACCCCTCTCGCTGATTTCGTAGATACCTCAAAGGAAGAGAAGATACGCTCCATTTCCTTAGCCACCTCAGTGACATCGGCGTTCAAGACCGGGTAGATTCTCACTCTGGTATCGGTAAAAATATCAATATCGAAAAGTCCGATGATGTCGAGCGATTTCTTAACATTAGAGGCCACATCGCTGATAATAAGGATATTGTGAGGAGGGTGCTCGACAATATCCGCCCCGTCGGAGAGAAAGGGCTTGATCAATTTGGAGGCTTCTGTCGCAGGAATGTATTTCAAAGAAACAATTTGAATCGTGTATTTCTCATCAGAAAGCACTTTTGTTCCCCCCCGGAGGGTTGTCGGAGGAACATACGTTTTCTTTGCGTCGCTTAAAGGAACAATCTCATAAAGACCGTCCTTCTCCACTGCTGTGGCCCCGTTTAATCTTAAAATCGACTGAAAAATCGGAAAGACTTCTTCGGCCGGGAGCTGACCCGTGGTGTGAATGTTGACAGTCCCCTTTACCCTGGGGTCGATAAGATAGTTGATCTTCATTATTTCTGCCATCACCCGAATCACTTCATAGATGTCCGCATTGTCAAAATTGAAGATGACTCCAGAACCTGTTGGAGAGATCCCTGGTCTTACCACTGGAGGTACGGGTGGCTGTGATGGTGCTGGTGGTTGAGCTCTTGGAGAAGTTGGAGGTTGTGATGTAGCTGGAATAGGCGGCTGTGGTGAGGGTGTTGGGGACGGTGTCAATGGTTGGGCTTCAGCTGATTTTGCAGGCTGAGTTGCTGCCGGAGATTGAACTCCCGCGGGTGTTGCAGGCTGTGATTTTGGTGCAACAGGTGGCTGTGGTGAAGGCGTTGGAGACAGTGTCAACGTTAGGGTTTCCACTGATCTTGCAGGTTGCGTTTGTGCCGGAGGTTGGGCCTCCACTGGCGTTGCAGGTTGTGATATGGATGAAACGGGTGGCTGTGCTGAGGGTGTTGCCGACGGTGTCGGTTTGGCTTCAGCTGATTTTGCAGGCTGTGATGATGCCGGAGATTGAATTCCCACTGGGGTTACAGATTGTGATGCGGCCGCAACAGGTGGCTGTGTGGGAACTCTATCTTGGGTGGTCGATTGGGATTCCGGGGTTTGAATTTTCTGAGGTTCAGGGACAGTGGGTGACACGGCCATCTCTTCCTTCGCATTGCTAACCTGTTGCGTGAAGGTTTCTACCGGCCCCTCCCTCAGTTGAGCTTTCTTTCCAGCACAGCTTAGCATGCCGCCTACCAAACAGAGAATAAGAATGCTTATCCAGATACGTCTCATTTTAATTATATCCCCCTTCTTCAATTTCCCTCCGTTTCTTGCGTCGGAGCAGCTTCTGGAACCCCTGTGGGAGCCCCCGGAAGTGCCGGATTTCCAGAAGTCGGCGGATAAGATGGATAATTTGGAAAAGGTATTCCCCCTCTTCTCGCAGGGGAGGGAGGAAGGGAGGGGCTTACAGGCACAGAGGGCAGAGGTGTGGCGACTCTTCCCTGTATTGCAGGAGGAGTTGGCCCGGAGGTCCCAGGGGGTGTCGGGGTTCCTGGGGGAACAGGCTGAGTACTTGTGACCGCAGCCGGCTTACCCTCTGTTTTGACATCCGTCCTTTTCTTTGGCATCTTCGAATCGTAAAGCAGAACTTCAAAAGTATCCCCCTCTGCC
This sequence comes from Thermodesulfobacteriota bacterium, assembly GCA_035319625.1. Classification (GTDB taxonomy): domain Bacteria; phylum Desulfobacterota; class BSN033; order BSN033; family UBA1163; genus UBA1163. The sequence goes on along the minus strand of DATHCH010000283.1, from coordinate 3,204 downwards.
TCCAATGTGATCCGGTCAGATAATATTTTTGTCAGCTTATATTCCCCAATCCGCTCCCCTGGTTTCACAGTGAACGTTTCCCTCTCGCCTTTTCGGAGGAGTCTTCCGGGGTTGGCGATGGAGGCGGCTTGGTAATCTCCATGAATGGTCACTCCGTACAAGACAATTTGAGGACGCACAAGCTCTTTTTTCCCGTTGCCCATGCCCATGGGAATCGGAAAATCCTTTCTTTCCGGGCTGAAGATATTCTTCTCAGCAATCGAAATATAGGATTTGATAGTGGTAGGATCCTTTTGAGTTCTTATCATTGAGGGGACTTCCCGCTTGCCGCCTTCCGGCTTGCTTTGGGATCTCTTCCCCACGTTCTTTTCGGGTACCAATTGGATTGGTTGGGTCCATAACTCATAATTTTTAAAGATCAGGAGGAGAACCACACCAAGAAGCAAGAAGGTTAAGTATCCATACTTGGATGACATTATCCCTGTCTCCCTTTTTCTTTGGTTTTGGTCTTGTTCATCAATCCAGAGATAATCAGACTTCCCTGGATACTATTGGGCATCCTTGGGTTGAAGACGAGGAAATCCATTTCAGAGATCATCAATCCTTTCTCATGGTGTTCGATATCATACATAAATTGCCCCAGGCTCAACATACTGTTGACTGGATTAAGGTCAATGTGAAGCGAAATCTTTTGGTAGACGTCCATCTCTTTTGGCTCCAGTATCCTGAAACTCCGGACGCCGATCCCGTTCTTCTCGGAAAGCCGCTTCACGATCTCCTGAAGATTGGCCGCTCCAAGTTGGGGTGTTTCTCCCGAAAGGAGCTTTTGCTGAGCCTCCTCATACAGTTTAACCGTCCGGTTGAGTTCCTCTTCAATTGCCTTCCGATTCTGGAGAAACTGTTCGTATTTCAATAAGGCTCTTTTCTTCAGGGTAATCTCCTCCTCAGCCTTCTTTTTCGCTTCGATGAGGGGAAGGATTCCAAAGAAAGTAATCAGGATCACCGTCGCGATCCCCACCACCACAAAAAGAAATCTTCTCTGAGAAAATTTCACGTTCTTTAGAAACTCGAGGTTGTCGGGAAACGGAAACCTTTTCAAGAGATTACTTCCTCCTCTCAATTCTCGCCTTGATCTTAAATCTCTCCTTCTCCTTATTCCCGTCGCCTCTCATCTGCATCTCCTTTGTCACAGGGGCCATAAATTCCACTTTCTCAAAGAGAGGAGACTTATCAAGAAGAGGAATCAGATCAGAAGCTGAATCCGCAAAGCCGCTCAGTTCAATTTCCTTGCCGTTATATTTGAGATTCCAGATCCAGGTCGTATCGGGAAGAAGTCTGGTCAGCTCTTGCAGGATCTCCACTTTGCTGATCTCGGCTGATCTGATCTGATCGAGTTCGGACATTTCCTTACAACAATTGTCCCTCTGTTTTTGTAACTTTTCAAGGGCCTCCACTTCAGGCCTTCTCTTTCTTATCTCGGCGTTGACCGTATTCAATTCGCTCCTGTATCGAATAAAAATCCCCCCTCCCCATGTCAAAGTCAAGAAGAGCGCCAGAGAGGTAAGGGCGACCAGGACAGGCTTTCCGATCTCCCTCACCTTCTTCCTCATCTCAAAGGGGAGGAGATTCAAATCCACCCGTGGGCTGACCAATCCCTTGAGGGGGATCCCGATGGAAGCATAAATTTTGTACGGTTTGGACCCTATTTCCCCTCCTTGAATACGATCCATGGGAGGGAGCAAAACGTCTTTGAGTTGTTGCGCTTCTTTGAGATTCGCCACAATGGTCTCATCGACGCCTAACCCGTAAACAAAGAAAGTGGAGTTTGCAGAAGGTTGAATACCCCCCGAGCGCTTGAAGGTGCTGATCACCTTCGCTTCTTTCTCTTCCTCGGGAAGAGGCAGATGAAGGCTTTCCCTCCAATCCTTTCCCTGGACCAGATTCATCTCAAAAAACGGTTCTGAGACATCAATCAAAACCGAGGTTTCGCTCTCCCCGCCCCCTTTGTTGTAGAAAAAAAGATTGACCGCTGCGGTAGAGGGAATCTGGATTAAGATCGGTTGAATCCTCATCCTCTTCAACAGTGACACATAAGTATCTATTTCTGCCTTCTTTGCAAACACCGCAAAAAGATGGAGCCGATCTTTCTCCTCCTTGAGAACGCAATAGTCAAAATAGATCTCCCCCTTTTCAAAAGGGATGTATTTGGGCATTTCATATTCCAGCACTTTTCTCAGATTTTCTTTGGCAGCCACGGGAAGCCTCATGAAACGGACAATCACTTTTTCCCTCGGGATGGCAATGGAGACCCTCTTCCTGTTGACCTGATGTTTGGAGAAGAAGCTATTGACCAGGCTAATGACCTGTGCCTGCCGTTCTTCTTTCTGCGTTTCCGGCAAAATGGTATGGATGGCGTAATCGACCAACTTTATCCTGCCAAAGGACCTCTTTAGCAGGATAAGAATGAGATGGTTTTGCCTGAAATCAATCCCAATGGATGATGAATCGAAAATCTTCATACCAATTTCCTGCCGAAAGCAAATTTCTGCAAATGGGTAAGGGATCAGCCGATCAAATGAGCGTGTCAACCCACTGAACGATCTTGTAACCATCCTTCTCTAGCGGGCCTATTTTGACGATTGTCTTCACGCCTCGAACAGCGTCTGCTTCCTTGCTTTTGCCCCGTGACTCAACGGTGTAGTAAGCCGTCATGGATGAATATACAACGAATCCCGCGATCTGTCCTATCAATGGGGAAAGTTCGGGCACCCTTTGCAGAAGATCCGCTTGATCCTGGAAGCCTTTTTCTTCCCTGGCCTTAATGAGGGCGTCTGCAACATCCTTCGGAATTCCCAGGACAACCCTCAACACCGGTGAAGAGGCGCTGTTGATATCAACCTGCTCTCCGGAGGAATAGATCGAGAAGAGATCTCTTAACCCGATGCCTTCCGACTTCGCACCTCCCTCTCCCTTGTTCGTCTCTTTCCTCCCGTAAAAGAGGTCCGGGGTGACGCCTCGTACAAGGAGAAGCTCTTCAATTGAATCTAAGTTGCCACTCTTGCAATTGTAAGGTTCTTTCAGAGACTGGTAGTAGTCATTCTTCGCCCCGTTGATACGATGCAAATCGCCTGGGTCTCTCCAGTCCAATATAGAATCGACGACAATATCCCTTGCTTCCCCCTCCAGACCTAACTGGCTTATAAT
>DATHCH010000282.1:0-10312 GCA_035319625.1 Thermodesulfobacteriota bacterium | reverse complement strand
ATCAAGCCCAAAACCGTGAAGATATCCAGTGTTCCCGCCCTATAGAGTTCGTATGTGCCGACCACAGCATTGGGCATTCTGGCGACAATGCCCGCAAATATGATCAGGGAGATGCCGTTCCCAATCCCTCTTTCCGTAATTTGTTCGCCCAGCCACATGATGAAGGCAGTGCCAGCAGTCAGGGTGATAACGGTCATGATTCGAAAGGACCATCCTGGAACTATAACGACCATCTCGCCTGCTGTCCCTGACATCTTCTCCAGGCCAACGGCAATCCCGAATCCCTGGATCATACTGAGAATAACCGTTCCATAACGAGTATATTGGACGATCTTTTTTCGGCCGATCTCCCCCTCCTTCTGGAGTTGCTCGAGATAGGGAATAACCACCGTAAGAAGCTGAAGGATGATCGAAGCGCTGATATAAGGCATGATGCCCAGGGCAAAGACGGACAGCCTCTCCAGGGCCCCTCCGGAAAACATATCAATGAGGCCAAAGATGGTTCCCCTTTGCTGTGCAAAGAAGGAGGCTAACGCATCTCCATTAATTCCGGGCGTCGGAATGTGGACACCGATACGATAGACCGCCAAGAAGGCGAGAGTCCACAATATCCTTCTCTTGAGTTCCGGTATCTTAAAGATGTTCTGGGCCCCTGAAATCATGAGCCGATGACCTCCACCCTCCCTGAAGCACTCTCCACTTTCTTAAGGGCAGTTTTGCTGGCCTGATGGACACGGGCAATAAGAGGATGCTGAAGTTCCCCATCCGAAAGAAGCTTTACCCGTTCTCCTTTTTCTGTAAGGCCCGATTGAATCAAGAGATCGGGGTCCACCACCGTATCCTTCGGGAAACGATTGAGATCCCCCACATGGATGATGGCAAAGTGTTTCTTAAAAGGGGGACGAAACCCTCTTTTTGGAAGCCGACGTTGGAGGGGCATCTGACCTCCCTCAAAACCCGCCTTGGTTCCTCTCCCGGAACGGGAGTTCTGGCCTTTGGACCCCTGACAGGCCGTTTTACCATGGCCGGATCCAATGCCTCTTCCCACTCTTTTTTCCTTTTTTCTCGCTCCTTCCGGAGGTCTCAACTCATTTAATCTCATCCGCGCTCCCTTGGGATTATTCCTTCACTTCTACCAAATGAATGACGCGATTAATCATTCCCCGGATCTCGGGCCGATCCGGCAAGGTAAGGGTTTGATGAAGTCGTCTAAACCCAAGGCCCCGTATGGTCTTCTTTTGGTCGTCAGTGCGTCCGATCGTACTCCGGATCCATTTGACGGCAATCATTTTGTCCATGTCGAATCTCTCAGCTTTCCGCTGCGGTTTCATGTCTTTTTTCAACCACCTCTTCAGGAGCCCTCAATTGGTTAACGGCTTGGAGGGTGGCCTTGATCAGATTGTAAGGGTTGTTTGATCCCAGAGATTTTGTCAAAACGTTTTGGATCCCTGCGGACTCAGCAATGGCCCTGACGGCTGCACCCGCAATGACGCCCGTTCCCTCGGAGGCCGGTTTGAGCAAGACTCTGGCGGCCCCAAACCTTCCCGTCACCTCATAGGGAATCGTTTTATTGATAATGGGAATCTTGATCAAGTTCCGTTTCGCATGTTCAATCCCTTTTCGAATGGCCTCCGGGACTTCATTGGCTTTCCCTAACCCGCTTCCCACATGGCCGTTTCCATCTCCAACGACGACCAAGGCGCTGAAGCTGAATCGTCTCCCTCCCTTCACCACTTTGGCTACCCGGTTGATATGAACCACCCGATCGGTTAACTCCAATGCACTGGGATCAATTTTCGGCAATGTCTTTCCCTCCATTAAAAAATTAAACCACTTGCTCTGGCAGCCTCAGCTAATGCCTTGATCCTGCCATGATAGAGATACCCACTTCGATCAAAAACCACTTTTCGAATTCCCTTTTCCACGCACTTCTTGGCAATCAGTTCTCCAACTTTCTTTGCGGCCTCCACGTTCCCTGGATTGCGAAAACTTCCTTTCAGTTCAGGGCTCATGGTGGAGGCACTCACGAGGGTTTTCCCTGACGTATCCTCAACGGCCTGAGCGTAAATATGCTTCAAACTTCGGAAGACATTGAGACGAGGGCGCTCAGAGGTTCCAATGACATGGCTCCTCACTCTCTTTTTCCTTTTCAATCTGGCCAACTTCTTTCTGTCTTTCAAGGTGGTCCTCACTGTCCCGCTTTGCGGGGCGGGTTTATTTATTAGGCCTTGGTCTTCCCGACCTTCTTGCGGATTCGTTCACCGAGATATCGTATACCTTTTCCCTTGTAGGGTTCGGGTGGTTTGATCGAGCGAAGCTGGGCAGCAACGATTCCCACTTGCTGTCTATCAATCCCTTTCACCGTGAGGAGAGTTTGTTTTTCTATCTCCACTTTGATTCCCTTAGGAACGGGATAGAGGATAGGGTGCGAATACCCGAGGGTGAGTTTGAGGGCGCTGCCCTGAAGATCTGCCCGGAACCCCACTCCCACGATCTCAAGCTTTTTTTCAAATCCCTGGGTGACCCCGGTGATCATATTGACGATCAGGCTCCGCATCAAACCTTGAAGGGCTCTGGAGGTTCGTTGGTCATTGGCGCGGTGGACGACCACCTTTCCCCCGTCCACGGAAACGGAAATCCCCTGGGGGAGTGGGTGGGCGAGAAGACCTTTGGGTCCGGTCACCTCCACTCTGGAGGGATCGCAGGCAACCTTTACTTCCTTGGGCATGGCAATCGGCATCCTTCCAATACGAGACATCGATTACTCCGGCAGTGGAGCGTGGAAACTAGAGAGTGGCTCGTACCACCCACCACATTCCGCCTTCCACGTTCTAGTTCTCACCAGACATAACAAAGAACCTCTCCGCCCACATCGGCCTTTCGGGCAGATTTATCCGTCAGGATTCCCTTCGAGGTGGAGAGGATCGAAAATCCCAAGCCGCTCATGACAGAGGGGATAAGATCCTTTCCCACATAGATCCTCCGTCCAGGTTTGCTGATCCGTCGGAGGTGAATGACTTCCTTTCGGTTGGCGTCATACTTGAGAAAGATTCGGATCATCTCATGCTGGTGATCATCCGTGACGACTTTGAAGTTTTTGATGAACCCTTCCTCCTTTAAAAGTTTCGCGATCTCCCGTTTCGTTTTCGAGGAAGGGATATCCACCTTTTCGAATTTCGCTTTAGACCCGTTGCGAATTCGCGTAAACATATCGGCTATTGGATCGGTCATGGACATACTCACCCCGTGCCTTTCACCAGCTTGATTTGATCATCCCAGGGATTTCGCCTCGGGAAGCATATTTTCTTAAACAGAGTCGGCACATGTTAAATTTTCGATAATAGGCCCTTGGCCTTCCGCAGAGGGGACACCGATGGTACTCTCGAACCTTAAATTTCTGCCGCCTGTTTGCCTTGTTCATCAACGAAAGTTTCGCCAATTTTTCCTCCTGGTCATTCGCAATCCCCTGTAGGGAATGGTTTCAAACCGTTCCCCACAAAGGGGGGATTTAATTGCGGAAGGGCATCCCCAGTAGCCTGAGCAGTTCCTTACCTTCTTCATCGGTCTTGGCTGTAGTCACAATGACAATATTCATCCCTTTCACCTTGTCAATTTTATCATAATGAATTTCCGGAAAAATCAGTTGTTCACGAATTCCAAGGGCGTAATTCCCTCTCCCATCGAAGGCCTTTCCAGAGATACCCTTGAAGTCCCTCACCCTCGGGAGAGCAACATTGACCAAGCGGTTGAAAAATTCGTACATCCTTTCTTTCCGAAGGGTGACCATGCATCCAATCGGCATCCCTGTCCTCAATTTAAACTGGGCAATCGATTTTTTCGCCTTCGTAATGACGGGCTTCTGTCCTGTGATCTGGCTGAGTTCTTGAGCCGCAGAGTCGAGGATTTTTATATTCTGAATGGCCTCCCCCAATCCCATGTTGATCACAATCTTCTCCAACTTAGGGACCTCCATCCGATTCTTATAGTTGAACCGCTTCATCAGCGCAGGAACGACTTTTTCCTGGTAGACCTCTTTTAATTTAGCCATTCGGTCACCTACTTATCCAAAAGCTCCCCACATTTTCGACATAACCGCGCCTTCTTTCCATCTTCCGTCATGCGGTGCCCGATTCGAATGGGTTTATTGCATTTTTCACAGAGGAGCATCACATTGGAGAGATGGAGGGGTGCCTCCTTTTCCAAAATCCCTCCCTGCCTCTGTTGCCCGTGAGGGCGAGAATGTCTTTTGACGAAGTTGATCTTTTCAACCAGCACCTTCTCCTTCTCGGGAAGGACTTTCAGGACACGGCCACTCTTCCCCTTTTCCCTTCCGGTGATGACCATGACCAAATCGTTCTTCTTGATGTGATATTTTGGAACGATCATTTCAAATTCCCTTTCATCCTTACACCTGCTTACCAGAGGGCAGGATGGATAACATGTTTTTAGAGGACCTCCGGGGCCAAGGAGATGATCTTCATAAACCTTTTGGCCCGAAGCTCCCGGGCAACAGGACCGAAAATTCGGGTTCCCACAGGATCCCCCTGCGGATTGATGAGGACAGCGGAGTTGTCATCAAACTTGATGTAGGAACCGTCGGGACGTTTCACCTCTTTCCTCGTTCGGACAATAACAGCACGAGCGACATCCCCTTTTCTAATCTTGGAATTGGGAAGAGCATCTTTGACGGAAACAACAATGATGTCTCCCAAGGTGGCATACTTCCGACGGGTGCCGCCGAGGACTTTGATACACCCCAATCTCTTGGCTCCTGAATTGTCGGCGACTTCGAGAATACTCCGCATCTGAATCATGATCCACTCCCTGCCGGCTTCCAATTCATCAGGCGGCCCGCTCAAGGATCTCCTTGACACGCCATCTTTTCTCTTTGCTCAGCGGACGGGTCTCGATCAGCAGAACCTTGTCTCCAATATGACATTCATTCTTTTCGTCGTGGGCTTTTACTTTCGTCCTCTTCCGGACATATTTCTTATAAACGGGGTGAAGGACGAGACGATTGACCATGACCACAACGGTCTTATCCATCTTATCGCTTGATACCACGCCCGCTAACGTTTTCCGCTTGCCTCTCTCTCCCATGGGTCTTATTTTCCTTTGCTCAGAGTCTTCTCCTTAAGGATCGTCTTCAATCGAGCGATATCCCGTTTGACCTGAGGGATTCGCATGACATTCTCCAACTGTCCTGTGGCGTGCTGGAAGCGAAGATTGAAGAGCTCCTCACCCAGTTCCTTCTCTTTCACGAGCAACTCCCCTTCACTCAGTTGGCGAAGGTCTTTTGCCTTCATAGATGGCTCCCCCTCATGATGAACTTTGTATGAAGCGGCAATTTATGGGAGGCTAGAAGGAATGCCTCCCTGGCCCTCTCTTCAGGCACCCCCTCCATTTCATAAAGAATTCGACCGGGCCGGATGACGGCCACCCAGTCTTCAGGGGTGCCCTTTCCTTTTCCCATCCGGGTTTCTGCGGGCTTTTTGGTAATCGGTTTGTCTGGGAAGATGCGAATCCAGATCCGGCCGGTGCGCTTGATAAAGCGGGTCATGGCAATTCGTGCGGCCTCAATCTGACGGGCAGTCAGCCAACCACATTCTGTGGCCTGGAGTCCGAAGTCGCCGAAGTTGAGACTGTTTCCACGGGAGGCCACTCCTCGTCTCCTTCCCTTCTGTTGCTTTCGATACTTCGTTTTCTTCGGCATCAACATAATTCAATCACCCTAAAGAAAATGCCAAATGTCAAAATCCCTGCCTTCGCCGGAGCGGCTTCGCGCAGGCAGGCAAATCTCAAAGGAATGTCAAATGCCTCAATGCCGAAACATTTTTTGTTTGAAATTTGAGTTTTGACATTGATTTGAACCTTGTCATTTGACATTATGCGGCGCGTTCTTCTCCTTCTCTTGTCGGGAAGACCTCTCCCTTGAAGATCCAAACCTTTACGCCAATAATCCCGTAGGTCGTTTTAGCCTCGGCGAGGCCGAAATCGATATCCGCCCTGAGAGTATGAAGGGGGACTCGACCCTCGCGATACCATTCCCTACGGGCCATTTCCGCTCCTCCCAATCTTCCAGCACAAGCGATCCGGATTCCCTTTGCACCGAGTTTGAGCGCAGAGGTCACGGCCTTCTTCATCGCCCTTCGAAATCCAACCCGTCTTTCTAACTGAAGAGCCACATTTTCAGCTACCAGCTGGGCATCGATCTCTGCCCTCTTGACCTCTTGGATATTGATAAAAATCTCTTTGTTGGTCATCCTTTGGAGTTCCTTCTTCAGGTTCTCAACCTCTGCTCCCTTTTTCCCGATGATGATGCCGGGTCGAGCGGTGTAGATCGAGACCTTAGCCTTCTTGGCCTTGCTGGCCGCCCGTTCGATCTCGATCTTGGAGACGCCGGCATGATAGAGTTTTTTCTTCAGGTAGTCACGGATTCGAATATCTTCGACGAGGAGTTGAGGATAATCTTTTTCCGCATACCACCGGGAATCCCAGGACTTGATCAGCCCCAATCGAAAACTGGTTGGATGTACTTTCTGTCCCAAGGTTTATCCTCCCTTATCCGCCTGCGGTAAGCCTTTGTCGGATGACGCTTGGTTCACTTTTCGTCCAAGACGATGTTGATATGGCTTGTTCTCTTTCGGATCGTGGTGGCACGGCCCAACGCCCTGGGTTGATAACGTTTCATCGTCGGCCCCTGGTCCACAGTAATCTTTTTAACGTAAAGACGATCGACGTCGACATTCTTCTTCTGCGTCGCGTTGGCAATAGCCGATTTTAGTAACTTGATCACGATCCTTGCGGCTGCCTTCTTTGTAAAGGTCAAAATATTCAAGGCCTCCTCTGATCCCTTGCCCCGGATCAGATCGGCCACCAGTTGCGCCTTTCGGGGTGCTACCCGAACAAATTTCAGTTTTGCTTTCACTTCCATCTCGCCCTTTACCTGCTACGGAGGAGCAGTCTTCCCTTTGATCTTGGTTTTTCGGTCTCCGGAATGGCCGTGGAAGGTCCGAGTCGGGGAGAATTCCCCTAACTTGTGTCCGACCATTTCCTCCGTCACGAAGACGGGGATAAACTTTTTCCCGTTATGGACGGCAAAGGTCAGCCCCACCATTTCAGGGACAATCGTAGACCGCCTCGACCAGGTTTTGATCACTTTTCCTTCCTTCGTCCTTCGGGCCTCCTCCACCTTTTTCATCAAATGGGAATCCGCAAAAGGCCCCTTTTTGATCGAACGGGCCATCAGTCTCTCCTCTTCAAAATATATTTATCCGTCGTCTTGTTCTTTCGAGTCTTCCTCTCCGGCACTCCCCACGGCGTACACGGGTGTCTGCCGCCCGAGCTCTTTCCTTCGCCTCCGCCCAAGGGATGGTCAATGGGATTCATCGCCACGCCGCGGACCGTGGGCCTCCACCCGAACCAGCGATTTCTGCCCGCCTTTCCCAAGGAGATATTTTCATATTCGAGATTGCTCACCTGGCCAATGGTGGCGTAACAATCTTGAAGCACCAACCGTACTTCACCCGAGGGGAGTTTAACATGGGCATACTTTCCCTCCTTTGCCATTAATTGGCCAGAGGCTCCCGCGCTCCGGATAATCTGACCTCCCTTTCCCACTTTCAACTCGATATTGTGAATCAATGTGCCTGTCGGGATATTTCGAAGGGGCAGGGCGTTGCCGGGTTTTATATCTGCCGTCGGGCTTGCGATCACCATTTCACCCACACGAAGTTGAGAAGGGGCGAGGATATATCGCTTTTCGCCATCATTATAATGAAGCAAGGCGATCCGGGCAGATCGATTGGGATCGTATTCGATCGAGGCGACTTTGGCCGGGATCTCCCTTTTGTCTCGCCTGAAATCGATCACTCGATATTTTCTTTTGTGACCCCCTCCCCGATGCCAGGCGGTGATTCTTCCATAACAGTTCCTTCCCCCTGTCCTTTTTAAAGGACGAAGAAGACTCCTCTCCGGTGTTACAGACGTGATTTCCTCAAACTCGGAGATGGTCTGAAACCGCTTTCCGGGAGAGGTAGGTCTGAATTTCTTAATGGCCATCTTTCACTCCCAAATCCGAAATCCGAATATCGAAATCCGAAACAAATGCATGGTTCAAATCTTCAAATTTCTAAACGACTCACTCCTGTTTTAGTCATTCATGTTTTGAATATTAGTGCTTGTTTCGAATTTCGGATTTCGTGCTTCGTATTTAATAATTTCTAGGCTCCTTCGAAGAAATCGATACGATCCCCCTCTCTCAGGGTGACGACCGCCTTTTTCCAGTCGGGCCTCTTGCCATACCTTCTTCCTAAGCGCTTGACCTTACCCAATACGTTGGAGGTTCGCACCTGAAGGACTTTTACTTTGAAAAGGCGCTCCACGGCTGACTGAATCTCGATCTTGTTGGCGTCCGGGTGAACCTGGAAAACGTATTGCCGCCCTTCCTCCTTCTGTCGGGTGCTCTTTTCAGTGATCATAGGCCGTTGGATGATTCTCTGTGCTTCCTTCATGATACGAGTACCCCTTCAATCTTTTCAACCGTTGGACGGAGTAAAATCAGGTGCTCATGATTCAAGATATCGTAGACGTTTAAACCTTCATAACGGAGGGTCTCAATTCCGGGGATATTCCGAGCGGATCTCTCTAAACGAAGGTGTCTTTCTTCCGTGATAATGAGGGCGTCCTCAACTTGAAATCTTCTCAGTACTTCAATAACCTGACGGGTCTTGAATCCTTCCAGCGGAAAATCGTTCAGAAGGATCAGCTTACCCTCCTGACGCTTCAGGCTGAGAGCCGCTTTGAGGGCTGCTCTCTTCACTTTTTTGGGAAGAGAGAAGGAATAACTCCTTGGCATAGGGCCGAAGATCGTTCCTCCCCCTCTCCACAGCGGAGATCTCCTGGACCCCGCTCGGGCTCTTCCCGTTCCTTTTTGCCTCCAGGGTTTTGCCCCTCCCCCTCGGACCAAGGCCCTGTTCTTTGTGGCGGCCGTCCCTTTTCTCTGGGAAGCGAGATCCCTTCGAACAACATCGTAGAAAAGCGTTGGGTTAATCTTGGCACCGAAGACCCTGTCGTCCAGTTCGATCTCGCTCACTTTTTGATTTCCAATGTCATAGACGGCTGAGGTGGTCATCCCTTTCCCTTTCTTAAACCGATGGGGCCGAACCTTTCTTCGTCGCGCTTCGAATGAGGACCCATCCCGTCGGACTTCCCGGGATGCCCCCCTTGAGAAGAAGGAGGTTCTGATCCTCTTTGACATCTATGACTTTAATATTCTGAAGAGTCACCTTCCGATTCCCGTGTTGCCCCGGCATCTTCAAACCCTTAAAGGTATGATGAGGAAAAGTGGCAGAACCAACAGAGCCTCCATGACGAAAATATTCATGCGTTCCATGAGAACCGGGGGAACCGTGAAATTTATGGCGTTTGATCACCCCTGCAAACCCTTTCCCCTTGCTCAGGCCGGTGACGTCCACAACATCTCCGGGCTTAAAAAGGCTCACCTTTATTTCCTGGCTTACCTCATACCCACCGAAATCCTCTACACGGAATTCCTTGAGAGCATAGAAAGCTCCTGTTCCCGCTTTCTTGAAATGCCCGGCGAGAGGTTTCTTCACCCTCGTGCTGTTCTTCGGGAGGAAACCGAGTTGAAGGGCGTCATAGCCGTCGTTCTCTTTCGTCTTCTTCTGAATCACTGAGCAAGGGCCGGTTTCGACAACAGTCACCGGGATGATAGAGCCGTCTTCGAGAAAAACCTGAGTCATCCCCAATTTTCTCCCGATGATTCCTAAGTTCCTTTTCATTCTCTTCTATCCCCGATCCCTCTGCTCCCTTCTAAAAGGGAGGGGTGAAGGAATTTATAGCTTGATTTCTACGTCGATTCCCGCCGCCAGGTCCAGTTTCATCAAGGCATCGACCGTTTGTTGGGTTGGTTCTAAAATATCCAGAAGGCGCTTATGGGTCCGAATCTCGAACTGCTCTCTCGATTTTTTATCCACATGAGGGGATCTCAGGACGCAATATTTGTTGATCTTTGTTGGAAGAGGGATAGGTCCTGCCACGCTGGCTCCTGTTCGACGAACCGTATCAACGATCTCGACCGTTGATTTGTCCAGGAGCTTATGGTCATAAGATTTTAAACAAACTCTGATCTTCTGAGTTGTCATGGCAACCCCTCTCCTTTATTCGAGGACATCACTGATGACGCCTGCCCCCACCGTACGACCCCCCTCACGAATCGCAAACCGCAACTCCTTCTCCATCGCAATCGGCGTGATCAACTCCACCGCCAACGACACATTGTCCCCAGGCA
>DATHCH010000281.1:0-2109 GCA_035319625.1 Thermodesulfobacteriota bacterium | reverse complement strand
CCTCTCTCGGAATGTATCCACGCGAAGGAGAGACTCCCATTCCGAAAGGTTTGTTGAAAAAAAGGATGATGGTCATGGATGTTGTCTACCAGCCTTCGCGGACAAAACTCCTCCAAGAGGCTAAGCAGAGAGGGTGCGTCACGGTTAACGGTTTGGAGATGCTCATGCGTCAGGCGGCGGCCCAATTTGAGATTTGGACGGGGAGAAGTCTGGAAATCGGCCAGATCAAGAAAGCTCTTCTCCGGACTTTGGAGGGAGAACCCACAAAGACCCACTTGGGCGGACTTAAGAAGGGGAAGGGATGATAGAAGTGAAACCCCTCAGCCAATGCAATGGAGTGGTAGCCGTCCCCGGATCAAAAAGCCATACGCACCGGGCTCTTATCGTCTCTTCGTTAGCCGATGGAGAATCTTTTCTGGTCAATGCCCTTCGATGCGAGGATACCGAATGCACGGTTAAGGGGCTAAAAAAATTTGGAGTGGAGGTCCATTGGGGAAACGATGGTGTTCGACTTCTTGGAAAAGGGGGAATGTTTAAAGCGACAGATGAGAAAATCGACGTGGGCAACTCAGGGACCTCCATGCGATTTCTCACAGCCCTGGCTGCCCTTAAGACGGGAATTACTCTGCTGGACGGAAGCGAGCGAATGAGAAAAAGGCCGATCGGCGAGCTGTTGAGTGGTTTGGGAGAATTGGGAGTCAAAGCCTATTCTCGAAGAGGAAATGATTGTCCACCAGTGATTGTGGAGTCCCAGGGGTTGGAAGGAGGTACGGCAAGGATCAAGGGTGAAGAAAGCAGCCAATTTCTTTCTGGCCTCCTGATGGTGGCGCCTTACGCCCAGAGAGATGTAAATGTAGAAGTGACTGGTTCTTTGGCTTCCAAACCCTATGTGGACATCACTCAGGATGTGATGTCTGCCTTTGGGGTGGAGGTAAAAAACCAGGGATACCAGTCCTTTTTCATCAAGGCAGGGCAACGGTATCTTCCACAAAGGTATTGGATTGAAGGTGATGCTTCCAGTGCCTCCTATTTTTTTTCGGCCGGGGCGGTTTGCAGAGGGAGAGTGAGAGTTGAGAATCTCAATCCGGCGACGATCCAGGGTGACATAGGATTTCTGGAAATATTGGAAAGAATGGGATGCCGGGTGATCCGGGGAAGTGATTGGATAGAAGTGTCGGGCAAAGAACTTCGAGGGATCGAGGCGGACATGAACGAAATGCCTGATCTCGTCCCAACCCTGGCGGTTACCGCTGCCTTTGCCCAGGGGAAAACGGTGATTAAAAATATCGGGCATCTTCGTCTTAAAGAATCAGACCGCATCCATGCCTTGGCTGCAGAGCTGAGCAAGTTGGGTATTCGGGTGAAAGAGGGAGGAGACGGGTTAGAGATCGAAGGAGGAAAGCCCCGCGACGCAGAGATCGAGACGTATAATGACCACCGAATGGCCATGAGTTTTGCCATTGCCGGACTTGTTGTTCCCGGAGTAAGGATTAAAGGGGAACGATGTGTGGACAAGTCGTTCCCGGGATTTTGGGAGGTTCTTCAAAAGCTCTATTAAAAAGGGTTCTGGGATTCAAGGGGTCAAGGGTTCGAGTGAATGCGTAAGCCACTAAGAAATTTTTTTTAAATAACACTTGAACCCTTGAATCCTCGACCCCTTGACTCTTAGGTTTTCTGATGAACATCATTCTGATCGGATATCGTGGCTCGGGTAAAAGTACGGTAGGGAGCAAGCTGGCTGACCGTCTCAAGAGGAGGTTTGTAGACACGGATGGCCTTATCGAAGAACGCCAGGGAGTTTTGATCAGTGATATTGTGAAATCCAAGGGATGGAGTCATTTCAGGAAAATCGAGAGGGCTATCGTCGAGGAAATTTCAAAAGGCAATAATCTTGTCATCGCTCCCGGAGGAGGAGCAGTGCTTGACGCAGACAATGTCAAAGTCTTAAGGCGGAATGGGTTCATTGTCTGGCTTAAGGCAGATCAGCAGACTCTTCTCAAGAGAATTCAAAAGGATCGAGGATCCTCAACCCGAAGACCAACCTTGACAGGAAAAGGTACGTTGGAAGAGATAGAAGAAACCATATCCCAACGGGAGCCGTTTTACGAG
>DATHCH010000280.1:0-18600 GCA_035319625.1 Thermodesulfobacteriota bacterium | reverse complement strand
ATGATCCTGAAAGACTTCGAACATTTCGCAAGGATTCTCACATCAAAGAAGGCAACACGCCCATCCTGAGAAAGATCCTGTCTTGCAAGCCCATACCAGTAAAACTTCTCACCGAAAAAGACTGAAGAAGTAAATCTATTTTCCCATGAAATAGGATATTTGGCGGGGATTTCCTTTTCTTTTTATTCGTATTATTTTGCATATAAAATTGAAATGCTAATTCGGGAGGCAAGTTTTATGGATGGTCAAGAATTACGAAAGCTCAGAAAAAAGGCAAACCTCTCCCAGTGGGAAGTGCCAAGGGCAGTTGGTAAGACTGCTGGATGGCTTGGTTTAATTGAGCGGGGTTTTATGTGGAAGGATGACGAGGTACTCGCCGATATAGCAACGGCGATAGAACATTTAGGTATAAGAAAGCTTCGAATGGGGAACGGGAAAAAGGATTGAGATGGAAAAAAGACTTTTTTATCTGTTGGATTTCGAAACAAACAAAATGGTTCCGATTGAGGCAACAAGAGAAGGTCAAGGACAGTGGAAAGCTCTCTGTGCTAAATGCAACCGTTCAAATCAGACTGTGGTGATCAATGAGAGGTTGAACATTTTTCACTGTTATTTCTGTGGATGGAAGGGGGATTTGAACCACCTTGAGCAAGCTAAGCAGCCAGTAATTAAGGAACCCGAAAACATTTGTAAGAGTCATTTACACGAGGATCATTATAAGGATTTGAAAAATAGCGGCCTTAGTGATGAGACTATAACACAGTCTGGAATCTACACGGTACGGCCCGGAGATATCAACAAGAAACTCGGAAAGAATGACAGCCGGATAACTACGTTAATGGCTTTTCCATATCCGGGGTGTAACGGGTTTGAGAGATA
Source organism: Thermodesulfobacteriota bacterium (assembly GCA_035319625.1). Lineage (GTDB taxonomy): Bacteria > Desulfobacterota > BSN033 > BSN033 > UBA1163 > UBA1163. The sequence continues at coordinate 17,721 of DATHCH010000280.1, read as the reverse complement.
CAAACCCTTCCCGGAAAATTCAGAAAAATATCTTCAGCGTTATCAATCCAGGAATCACCTCTATATTCCCCCTGCGGTCAATGACCTGCTATCGGATATTTCCAAACCTCTTCATTTCACTGAAGGCGAGAAGAAATGTCTCAAACTGAATCAAGAGGGTATTCTGTGCATCGGTTTGTCCGGTCTATGGAATTGGTCAAACGGAAGAAAGGAGTTGATCGAGGATTTTAATTTAATCTCTTTCGCTGACAGAAAAATCCTGATTGTTCCAGACAATGATTGGCAGAAGCCCAACAAGAACGGATACAAAAAAAATCTAACACAGGCTGTCAACGAATTAGCACAGAAATTAATAAGCCGGGGAGCAAGGGTATTCGTCAAGCTGCTTCCAGAATCAGAAGAAAAGATAGGAGCCGATGATTACCTGTTAGCTCATAGTGCCGAGGAATTTAATTCGCTTCCAGAAAAGGAGATCCCGAAAGGCCCCGTTGAGGAAATTCATTTCACGGATATGGGCAACGCTGCCCGAATCGTTACGCTTCACGGGGATGAGGCAAGATATTGTTTTCCGCAATCGACATACTATTGGTATGACGGGAAGAGATGGAAGCCCGATAATACCGGGAAGCTCTATGAATGGGGACAAGATGTTGTTAAGGCACTTCTAAAAGAAGCCTCAGATGAGATCGACAAAGACCGGAGGATGAGGTTAGAAAACCATGCGCTAAAATTGGAATCAGATTCGAGAATCGAATCCATGCTCAAAGCGGCAAGGTCGAAACTTTCAATTCTACCGGAAGACTTTGACCGTGACCCGTGGATGTTCAACTGTTTGAACGGAACGATCAACCTTTTAGATGGCACTCTACAATCCCATGACAGAGACAACCTGATATCGAAATTGTCCCCCGTAGAATTTGACCCTCGTGCCGTTTGCCCGGCATGGCTTGACCATCTCAATAAGATCATGGCAGGAAATCAGAATCTAATAGGCTTCCTTCAAAGATGGTTCGGGTACTGTCTCACGGGTTCGATTGATGAGCGGTGCATGGGGATCTTCCACGGGACAGGGGCCAATGGGAAAACGATCACCGTCGAGGCTGTCTCTTATGTCATGGGAGACTACGCCCGTAGAACCCGGACAGAAACAATCCTTGTGAAGAGGGAGGGCCAAATTTCAAACGACATAGCCGACCTTGTAGGCTCTCGCTTCGTCTATTCCTCTGAAGCGGAGCAGGATAAGCGACTTGCCGAATCACTGGTAAAAGATTTGACCGGGGGGGATTCTGTCTCCGTTAGGAAGCTCTACCAGGAATATTTCACCTTCAAACCTCAATTCAAAATGATCCTGTCCACTAACCACAGGCCCGTCATTTTCGGTACGGATCAAGCGATTTGGGATCGAATCAAGCTGGTTCCTTTTTCTGTCACCATCCCGGAGAATGAGCGCAGACCGATACATGAAATGATAGGGATGTTTCAAGACGAGGCCCCCGGTATCCTTGCCTGGATGGTTAAAGGTTGCCTGGAATGGCTTGAAAAAGGACTCCAGACCCCTGATGAGGTCAGGGCAGCCACTAAACAATATCGGTCAGACATGGACGTTTTACAGGAATTTCTTGATGATTGCTGCAATGAGGATGATTCGTCAACGGTATCATCAAAAGATTTGTACAACCGGTTCAAATTATGGGGTGAAGCGGAAGGACTGAGGGAAAAGGAAATTTGGTCAAAATCCACCCTTACCCGCAGGCTCAAGGAACGTGGATATGTTCAATTCAGAGGTGTCGAGCGCAAATGGAAGGGGCTTTCCCTAAAATGAGGCGTCATGAGCTTAGACACAAGACACTTATTTAGGTCATTTCAGAAACTTTTTTTAAATCTCTCTCATATAGGAGTTTTATGAAATCGGCCTTTTTTCTGTCTTGTGTCTTGTTTGAGCAGGAGTACAATGAACGATAGAATCACAGACTTACCCTTTGACGAAATCGCTAACTGGTATCCCAAAGGAATGATCCCCTGGCTTAAGAGGAATCACCTGGACAAATGGGGGGAGCTTCTCTCTATCGAGAAGGAGTTAAACGGGGCTTCTTTCGATCTGGATGAGCAAAGGACCGCCGAGCTTTTGGCAGAATACCGGGATTTCGTAAAGTCTATGGCCGATGAGTTTGAATCGAGGAAAAGGGGGCAAGGGAAAACATATTTCATAACGAAACTGTACGGCTGCTCTTATATTTATAAGCCCCCTCTCTTTAAGGGGGTTATGCAGGCTAAATTGATGATGTTTAAGAGCTTTCCCGTTAATTTTCAAAAATCGCTTGAAATAGAGGGCTTAATCTATGGACGAACATGAAATAATCACGACGCAAAAGGAACTCGCGAACCGTTTAGGTATCTCTCAACCCCGTGTGTCTCAGTTGATAAAGAAGGGCTTGCCTCGCAATCCTGACAGTACTTTTAGCCTTTCTACGGTCAAGCTTTGGGCAGTAAACAGAGCAAGCGAGAAAGTAGAAGAGTTATTACCCACCATCATTAAAAGCGGTGATCCCTCATTGGTTCCAGAGAAAATTGAAAATCTGAAACGGTTTGGGAAGTTAAAGGATGAGTATAAGGGAGATCGAGCGGATATCTTAGCGGGGATTGGTGGAAAAATGGCAGCTATCGTGGGTTTTATTTTGGATAATGTTGATACAGGAAAAATTAAGTTGATGCTTCCTGAAAAGCAACTAAAAGCGGTCAAAGACCTTGTATCCTCTATGGAGGATCTAAACACACAGGAACGTCTTGAACGAGGAGAATCCACTGAAAATGTGGCCCTCATAATTTCTGAAATCAAGAGAATTAAAGACAGCGAGCCTGATTATAACCAGTAAATTAGGAAGGGGAAAGGATCTCCGGGTCAGGTTTCATAAGAGGGTATTAGATTGGAAGAGTTGTTAACTGCCGAGGAAGTAGCCAAGATTCTCAAAGTAAGCCCCTCAGCCGTCTTTAAATGGGCCAAGAAGAGAATTATTCCGTCTTATCGGATCTATGAGAAGTGTCTGAGGTTCAAGAAGCCCGATATTGAGGCTTTTATTGAGAAGGGAAAAGGTGTCGAATTGAGGTATGACCGAAGTTGAGAACAGTGAAACACCCGTTAAAATGCACTCTTCAAGTGGTTGAATCTAAAAGAATCTGTGAAAGGGCTACTGATACACAGTCTGTAGGCAACCGTTGTGAAAAGAAAAACTTGAGAAATTTGAAGAAAGATGTTGACAAAAAAAACAAGTATTTGTTATATATGCAAGTATGAAGAGGGAAACCATGAAGGATAAGATAACGGTTACTATTGGGGGACAGATAAAGGAACTTTTGGCAAAGGAGCGGGTAACGGCATATCGGCTATGTAAAGACCTTGGATTAGACCAGGGTTATTTATCCAGGGTATTAAACAATGACGTAAATCCAAGCTATGAATTTGCTAAGCGGATGCTGAATTATTTGGGATACGATATCCGCTTTGTGAAGATCAAATCGCAAAAGAAAGGGGGTGAAAAACCTAAATCAACGACCCGTAAGTCAATGGGTTAAAAGGAGGATATTATGAAGGCTCTAAAAACAAAGTATCCAGGGATATATCAGATCGGGGAAAACTATTATATTGACTTCTATGCGGGTGGCAAGCGCCATCGTAAGGTAGTAGGGCCAAGGCTTGATTTAGCTTTAGAAGAAAAGGCCAAGCTGAGAAAGAAAAACAAGCAAGGGAAGTACCACATTATCGAGCGAATGGAGAAAACGAATTTCAAGGAATTGATGGGCCTTTACAAGAGTGAAGGAGACAATAAGGCTTATATCCTTCAATTTGAAAAAGCCTACCTTGAACATTTCGGGAACCGGAAACTTGCATCTATCACACGATCAGACTTATTTGAGTTTAGGGATAAGGTAAAAGGAACCCTAAAACAAAGAGGCAGAGAAGCGGTTACGGATTCTACCGTCAATCGAGCCTTAGCCGGTCTGAGAAGATTATTCCATTTCGCTGTCTCGAAAGAATACCTTGAAGAAAGCCCTTTCCCAAAAGACCCCAAGAGCGGATTGTTTGTTAGTGAGAAGATCAATAGAGGGAAGAAAAGAGCTTTCAGCATAGCGGAAATAATCAAAGTCATCGAATCTCTACCCGAAAACCCTTGGTATCTGAGGGCCATGACAATCAATGCCTATCTCACAGGAATGAGAGCTGGGGAGCTTATGAATTTAAAAAAAGTGGACGTGAATCTGAAAGATGGGGAAATCCTTCTTGGACGGACAAAAGCAGGTGAACCTCAAACCGTAGAGATGCAGGATGAATTGATCGGCTTGTATCGAGGATGGCTCAAGAAGTGTCCTTCATCTGAATATGTCTTTTGTAAAAGCGATGGGGGCCAGTTAACCCATGATGACTATTACAAGGCATTTAAAAAGGCTCTTAGAGCCATTGGCAAGGACGAGAAGGGATATTGTTTCCATACTCTGAGGCACAGCACAGGAACACAGCTTCACTTAAAGGGGGTTTCGCCTATTGATATTAAAGATCAGCTCAGACATTCAGATATCCGAGTGACGACAGATTTTTATGTAGCCGGTGATCCTGCCCACCAAAAAGAGCAAATTGAGAAATTGATAAGTAATGACCTTGCAGGACTTTTAAAACAGTTAGTGGTTAGTAGTGAAACAACCGTTAAAAAAGAGGTAGATTTTGACACCCTTCAAGAAGTCCCACCTATCGCAAGTGCTTGAAATCACGGTGGAGCCGGCGGGGGGATTTGAACCCTCGACCTACTGATTACGAATCAGTTGCTCTACCACTGAGCTACGCCGGCCCCTCTCTTGATAATGTTTACCATTTTTCGGGGTGACCGTCAAACTGAAAAGTTTGCAAAGCGCATTCAAGCTGATATAATACTGGCCCAAAAAGGTGAAACATATCGATAGGATCATGAAGAAATGCGATTTGTAAGAAATCAGGAGAAGAGATGATGAATGCAGGACAAAAAAAATATCATAACCCGTACGACTTTATGAACCCGATTAAAGACCCGGCGCTTTTTGCGGGGAGGCATGCCGAACTCGAAGAGATAGAATACTATTTGAAGCTTTCCAAAGATGAAAAACCTAAATATTTTCACCTTGCCCTTGTCGGTCCAAGAACCGCTGGTAAAACGAGCTTTCTCAACATCATCGAACACATGGCGAACGATTTATGGTACCTCGCTGTAAAAATCCCGCTGAATAAGGAAGCAGTGCAGAATGATGTTTTATTTTTTAAGGAAGTGTTCGATGGAATCATTACAGCAGGTGCAGAAAAGGGACTGTACGGAGGGACAGCCGGTACCGTCTACAGAGCGTATCGGAAAGTGATCGACAGACTTGATGCCGACGCAGAAGCCAAGATCCCTTTTCTGCACGGCAGCGCTTATATAGGATTTAAGAGAAAAAGGAACAGAGGAATACCTCAAAAGGTTCTAATCCATGATTTAAAGGACATCAATAAGGAAGCCCGAAAACGGCGTATTCCAACCATTGTTTTGCTTTTTGACGAGTGTGACTTGTTGGCGCGGAATGAAGTTCTTTTACAGAAAATAAGAAATGTTTTTATGGAAGTGGAAGGCTATGTTTTAGTAGTTTCTGGCGCAGAAAACATGTGGCCCCCTCTCTGCGACGTCTTTTCACCCGTCCCCACTTTTTTCAAAAGAATCGATGTTGAGAACTTCAAGAACGTTAAAGAGACGGAAGAATGCCTGCTCAAGCCCATTGCCGATAAGGAAAAAAGAGCTTTTGATCGGGCATGTATCGGGGAAATCCATGCGATCACCAACGGCACCCCGTATGAGATAAACCTGATCGCCCATTATATGTACCGTATATGGAAAGATGGGAAAAATCCTAAGATCGCCCTCTCCCCCACGGTGTGGGATGATGTTTTGAAAGAAATCGACGGATTTAGGAAATCGGGGCGTTACCAAATAGCCAACAAGATGAGAGGGTATGGGGCGGACCTCCTGAAGATCTTGATATCTCTGCTTGAATTTCCAAATGCTTCAAAAGAATGGCTTGCTGAATTTATGTTGCTCGAGGAAATTGACACAGGGCAGCCTAAAGAGATCCGCCGCAAAAAATCGATCGCGGGGAGTTCCATCGAACAACTTAAAAAAAATGCTGTCCTATCCGAAGAGGATGCCAGGCTTCGCTTCAATGGGAGCCCGTTCGACGTGATGTATTTAAAATATCTATGCGCCGCAAAAGGGGCCATGGATACCACAGCGTTCTCCATGGGTTTATCAGAAGATCCGATTTTCATTTTATACCGCAAGCTCACCGACAACATTTTTCTTAAAAATTTCCCGGAATATTACATCCAGACAAGATTCGATAAGAAAGAAAAAGTCAAAAGGGAAAAAGCTGAAGAATTTATCATCGGTTCCAGAGTTCCAAACCTGCCTCCGGGAATCCACACCCTTCTCGAAATATCTCCTGAGTCAAGAAATGGATTCTATTTGGGAGTACCCCACTCGCTCCGATACAGAGTAAACGTAGAATGGATGAAAGAAGGCTTTGTCACCCAGGTCAAGTTTCAAAAGGAGGAAGATAAGGAAAGGTTCCGAAACTGCCTGAAAGCCTTGGCGGATAAATTGAATTTCTTAGGATATAAAATTCACCTCGAAGATGAGATCACATGGCACAACAAAGGAGCGGGATTCTTAAAGCAAGGCAAAATAAGGGAAGCTGTGGAATGTTTGGACAAAGCCATAGAGATAAACCCCTCCTTTGAACTGCCATGGATCGATAAGGCCAGAATATTCTCAGATGCCCAAAAATACGATGAAGCCTTGGAGTACGCCGATAAGGCATTAGGGCTGCGCCACAACTCGGTAGACGCCCTAAAGATGAAAGGCACGATTTTGATCAACCTGGGAAGAAACGAGGAGGCCTTGGACTCTTTGCGGAAAGCCTCAGAAATAAATCCGCAAGATTCCAGCCTTTGGGATCATCAGGCCAGGGCACTATCCAATCTTGGGAGGTACAAAGAGGCCATAGAGGTTGCGGATAAATCGCTGAAGGTTAATCCCGTCAATCATCCATTGCTTGGCGTGAAGGGGCTCGCCCTTTTCAACCTTGGCAGATACGATGACGCGTTATCTTGTTTGGATGAAGCTTTACGAATGGAGCCAGAGTACATGGTCGCCTTATTGGCCAAGGGACACGTTTTATTGAGCTCAGGACATTACGAGGAGGCCTTGACTTGGTTGGATGCTGTTCTGGATAAGGAATGGACGAACATCGATGCCCTCATTTTTAAGGGGCTGGCGCTTTCTAAATTAGGCAGATATGAAGAAGGAATAAGATGCTGGGATAGTATTGTTCAGATTAACAGAAATAATGCCACGGGGTGGTATAACAAGGCCTGCTTTGAAGCGAGAACGGGTTATACCGATGCGGCCTTGGAAAGCCTGTACAAGGCGATACAGATTGACAAGAACAGGGCTTTGGAAGCGAAACGTGAAGAAGACTTTGCAAATTTAAGAAACGATGACCGCTTCTTATCTTTGACGAATCTTGTCTGGTACGCGAGTTATGGATCGAACTTGTGCAGTCGGAAATTCATGTGTTACATAGAAGGCGGGCAGCCTGAAGGCGCCTCCAGGCCTCATCCCGGCTGCCGTGACAAAACACCCCCGAAAGACGACCAACCGATAAAAATCTCTTATCCATTATATTTTGCCAGACAATCCTCCGGTTGGGACAATAAGGGTGCCGCTTTTATTGGACTCAAAAAAGAAGAAACCGAAGCCACGCTGGGCAGGATGTATCTCATCACGGAACAACAATTCATCGATGTGGTGAGCCAGGAAAATGGGGGAGCAGAAATCTCCATCGATTTACAGAAAGTAAAACAACAAGGCTCTATGGTCTTTCATGAGTCATGGTATGGAAATATCCTCTACCTGGGGGAGCAAAATGGTTTCCCCATTTACACATTCACCTCTGGCAAGAATATTGCCCTGGAGCCCCCTGTGGCCCCCTCGCCCGAATACCTGCAAGCCATCATTTCCGGATTAAAAGAAGTGTACCCGGTAACCCATGACGATATTGTGAAATACTTGCTTTCAAAACCCGGAATAAAGGACAGCTATACGAGAGAAGATTTAGCCAACTTCTTAAGAGACGGGTCTCAAAGAGTGTGAAGACCCGTTGAGCGAAAAGAGAACAAAGACACGATTGCGGATTTCTGATTGCGGAATGCGGAATTAAAAATATGAGATCGGGACGGGCGGTTACTTGACTTTCCAGGTTGTTCCAGAAGGGGTATCCTCTAAAATAACTCCTTTCGATAGAAGATCGTTTCGGATCTCGTCAGCTCTTTTCCAGTTTTTTTCTTTCCGAGCCAGATTCCTCTCCTCAACGGATCGGAGAATGGTTTGTTCCGTAAGGTTGAGCCTCTTTAGACCCTCTTTTTTCCGCTGAGCCAAATATCTCTCAGGATCTTCCCGGAATAGACCGAAGACCCATCCCTTCATGCTGAAGTGGTCGAGCCCCTGTTTCAACAGGGAGATCGTCTCCTCGGTCGGCCGACCTTTTGAAAGGCTCAGGAGGCTATTTAACTGGGTTTGGAGGTCATAGAAATATCCCAAGGCCTGGGCGGTGTTGAAATCGTCATCCATGGCTTCTTCGAACCGGACCGGAAAGGACTCGATGGCTCTGCGGCAATTTTCGATGGCCGTAGGATCGATCTTACTTTGTGACACGAGAGGTCTCTTCAGTTCTTCCTGAATCTCATGGATGGTGCTGTAAAATCGGTCCAAACCTTTTTGAGCTTCGCCGAAGCTGTCCTCTGAGTAATCCACAGGACTCCGATAATGATGAGAGAGAAAGAAGAGTCGAAGGACTTCGGGATGCCAGTCTTTGAGGATTTCTCTGATGGTGAGAATGTTGCCAAGAGATTTGGACATCTTTTCCTTGTTGATGTTGACAAAGCCGTTATGGATCCAGTACCGGACAAAGGTTTTTCCGGTGGCTGCCTCGGATTGAGCAATTTCATTTTCGTGGTGAGGAAAAATGAGATCCCTTCCGCCCCCGTGGATATCCAGGGTCTCGCCTAAATACTTCTGGCTCATCGCAGAGCACTCGATGTGCCAGCCCGGTCTTCCTTTTCCCCACGGACTTTCCCAGAAGGGTTCCCCTGGTTTGCTGGCTTTCCAAAGGGCAAAATCAAGCGGGTTCTCTTTCTTTTCGTCAATTTCGACCCGGGCCCCAGCCTGCATCTCTTCCAAATCCCTTTTTGAAAGTTTTCCATAACCTTTGAATTTTTGCACAGAGAAAAAGATATCGCCGTCGCTCTGATAGGCAAACCCTTTTTGGACGAGGGCCGAAATCAGGCGAATCATCTCAGGGATATGGTCTGTGGCTCTGGGTTCAACCGAAGGTTTTTCCAAGCCCAGCCTGCCCATATCGATGTTGAATTCGCCAATGTATTTCTCGGCGATGGTCTTGGTGTCGACCCCTTCCTCGTTGGCCCGCTTGATGATCTTGTCATCGACATCCGTAAAGTTTCGAACGAAGGTCACCTCATAACCGCGATAACGAAAATACCGGTAGATCGTATCGAAGACGACGGCAGAACGGGCATGTCCGATGTGAGAGAGATCATAGACGGTCACCCCACAGACATACATCCCCACCTTCTTCTCATGAAGGGGAACAAAGTCCTCCTTGTTGCCGGTCAGGGTATCGTGAAGGCGAATGGACATGGCTCAAGAATATAAAATGTCAAATGCCAAAGTTCAAATTTAAAATCAAATCCGAAGTTCAAATGTCAAAAATGTTTTGATTTTGGATGTTGACATTCCTTTGATCCCGCTTTAGCGGAAGTTTTGACATTTGGACTCTTAGGTTGACTGCAACGCCATTTTCAGGCGTTTAATGATCCTTTCCTTGCCGAGGAGGGGGAGTGTCCTGGCCAACTCGGGTCCCCTTGTCTTTCCGGTGACCGCCGCTCGGAGAGGGGCGTACAGGCTTTTTCCTTTCCTGCCTGTCTTTTTCTCCAATTGGGAAACCAAGGAGGTCTGTTCACCCGATGTGAATTCCGGCCAATCCTCTACTACTCCAAGGACAGAACGAAGGATCTCCCGATTTCCCGGGTCCCGGAGCAGGGTTTTGGCTCCCTCCTCAAAGAAGAATTTCTCATCGAAGAAGATACCCAGATACTCCTCCACCTGTGAGAGGACGACGATATTTTCTTTTAAAACGCCTAAGACTTGTTTGAGCCATTGGCGATCGATTTCCTCGGTCCTTATCCCAGTCTTTTGAAGGTAGGGAATCAGAATTTCAGAAAACGGCCCTTCCTCTTTCTCCCGGATGTAGACACTGTTCAACCACTCCAATTTCTTACGATCGAAAATAGGAGCACTTTTCGAAACGTCATGGATTGAGAACTCCTCCGCCATCCTTTCAAAAGAAAGGATTTCCCGGCCGGAAGGAGGCGTCCAGCCTAGAAGAATGAGATAATTCTCAAGAGCCTCCGGCAAAAAGCCTTCCTCCCGATATTGGGAAACAGCGGTCGCCCCATGGCGTTTGCTCAACGGGGACCGGTCCGGTCCGAGGATCAGGGGATGATGGGCGAAGAGAGGGGGTTGCCAGGACAGGGCCTGATAAAGGAGGAGCTGGCGCGGGGTATTGGAGAGATGGTCCTCGCCTCGGATGACGTGGGTGATGCGCATGGAATGATCATCGATCACACAGGCAAAATTATAGGAGGCCATTCCGTCCGACCGGACGATGATAAAGTCGCCGATTCCGGCGGAGTCGAAATTCATTTTTCCATGAATTAGGTCATCGAACAGGATCTGCCCTCTTCCCACATGAAACCGGAGCACGGGGTGAAGACCGGATGCTTCCATTTTCGCAATCTCTTTCGAAGAGAGGGAACGGCAACGTCCGTCGTAGCGGGGCATCTTTCCTTTGGAGAGTTGCTCCTTTCGAAGGGTTTCGAGCCTCTCTTCGGAGCAAAAACACTTATAACTCTTTCCTTCTTGAGACAATCGATCGGCCAATTCACGATAGATAGCCATCCGTTGGGATTGACGATAAGGGCCCACCGGTCCGTCTCGGTCAGGACCTTCATCCCATGAAATTCCAAGCCATTCAAGATCTTCTAAAATCCGATCAATGGAGGTATTATTCGATCTCTCCAAATCCGTATCTTCAATACGAAGGACAAGTCTCCCTTGATTTCGTTTTGCAAAGAGAAAGTTGAATAGAGCGGTCCGAGCGTTTCCGATATGGAGAAGCCCCGTAGGGGCAGGTGCAAAGCGGACCCGAGCCTCTGAATTCATTTGAAACCCTTAGATCAATAAATCGCCTGGCGCATAGCGCAAAGCGCCAAGCGTAATAAGCTTCAACGCCGTGCTCCGTGCGCTATGCTCTATGCTGTTTCTTCTACCAAAACCACGGCATAGGCAGCAATCCCTTCTTCCCTGCCCGTAAATCCCAATCCCTCTGTCGTGGTGGCCTTCACATTTACCCTCCTGGTTTCGATCTCCAGGGTATCCGCAACCTCTTTCACCATTCTGGGGATGGTATCGGAGAGTTTGGGTTTCTGGGCCACAATGGTGGCATCCACATTGATCGGGCGAAACCCTTTCTCCCTCACCCTGGTCAACACCTTTTTTAAGAGAATCATGCTCTTAATATCGCGATACTGGGGGTCCGTGTCCGGAAAATGTCTTCCGATATCTCCCTCTGCAACGGCTCCCAGCAAGGCATCGCAAATGGCATGGGTGAGGACATCCGCATCTGAATGCCCCTGCAACCCCAAGAGATAAGGGATTCTTATCCCCCCCAGGATCAATGGCCGGCCGGAAACGAAGGGATGAACATCATATCCAAAGCCAACTCTCATCTTTTTTTTGTCCCTCCTGTCATGTCTTCTTTGGAAAGGATGCCCGTCTTGAGAAAGAGGTTGGCCAAAAACAGGTCTTCGGGGGTGGTAATCTTAATATTCATATAGGATCCTGGAAGAATATGGACTTTTACTCCCAGATGTTCGACAAGAGAGGCGTCATCCGTCCCAACAAACCCGTCTTCTGCCGCCCGATAGTAAGCCTCTTTGATCACATTGACCTGGAAGGTCTGGGGGGTCTGGATTTGCCAGAGGGATTCCCGATCCAGCGTCTTGAGAACGGTCCCATCCGGATTGGAAACTTTAATCGTGTCCTTGAGCGGCATGGCCAATGCCACAGCTCCATGTCGCACCGCAGAGTGAATGGTATCTTCGATCATCGCTTTGGTGACGAAAGGGCGGACTCCGTCGTGAATCGCCACGATGTCCGCGTCCTTCGGGAGAGCGTCAATCCCGTTTTTGACGGAGTCCTGCCTTCGCTTCCCACCCGGGACGATCTGAGAGACTTTTCGAAACCCATATCTTTCGACGATTTCTTTCAGACAGTAATCCATATCCTCCTCGCCAACCACGAGGAGGATGGAGCGAATCAGAGGGCAGGTCTCGAATTTGTCAAGGCTATGAGCGAGGATGGGTTTCCCGCCCAGGGAGTGGAATTGCTTCTTCCCGTGGTCGGGTGTCGGTACGACAGTCGTTCCGACTCTTATTGACTTCCCTTCCACGAAGCGAAGTCCCTTCCCAGCGGAAACGATCACGGCGTCAGCCTTCATCGTTCAAATACAAGCCCGAAAGAAAAGCGTAAGGTTGAGGCTAAGGTTTAGGAAAACTTGACAAAGATACAGGATCATTTCAACCCTATAAAAAAAGCTCAAAGCGAAAGGTTAGGAAAATCTAAACCAAAAAAATGAACCTCAACGATAGAAGGCCAAGTCGCAAGGCAGGATATTCTCAATTCCAACCTATACTCCTATCCTATATTAAAATTCACTGTCCAGAGGGTAATAATAATCCTTCCCCTTGGTCTCTCGATTCGCCTCCTCCTTGAGACGGGCGAAGATCATCCTTCCTGCAGGGGTCTGGAGGACGCTGGTGACGATGACATCGATCATCTTGCCCATGTGTTTTCTGCCGTTATCGACCACAATCATCGTCCCATCATCGAGATAGGCCACCCCCTGCCCGATTTCTTTTCCTTCTTTCAGGATCTTGACATTAATCTCCTCTCCGGGCAGGACAACAGGTTTGATAGAATTGGCTAACTCATTGATGTTGAGCACCTCGATCCCCTGGAGCTCTGCCACTTTATTGAGGTTGGAGTCGTTGGTGATGATTTTCCCGCGGACCTCTTTAGCCAATTCAATCAATTTTGAATCGACCTCTTTAACAGCAGGATAATCCCTGTCCACAATTCGAACATCCACCGTCGCCTGTTTTTGGATGTGATGGAGAACTTCCAACCCCCTTTTGCCTCTTGTTCGTTTGATGGAGTCTGAAGAATCAGCAATGTGCTGGAGTTCGTTCAGTATGAATTGCGGAATGATCAACGGCCCTTCTATAAATCCAGTTTCTGTAACGTCGGCGATGCGGCCGTCGATAATCACACTGGTATCCAAAATCTTCGCATTTTCAGTTTGAGGAAGATTTTTCGAAAACAGTTTCCAGTTGGGCAGATGAACATCTTCCCCTTTCTTATAGCCGATTCGGAGGCCAATATATCCACAGACTCCGTAGAGGACGCTCAAAAGAGGAAGGACCGCTTCTTGATGGTTAAATAGATTGGAGAAAAACGCGTTGGAAAGAAGATTGGCTACCATGATGCCGAGGATGAAGCCAATGAGACCTCCCAAAAGATTTTTTAAAGGGACCTTTTTCAATCCCCTCTCGATCAAAAGGATCAAGGCTGCAAGGAAAAGCCCGCCGACGAACCCCAGAAGAGGAATTGGAGGAAAGGGGGAAAAACCCTGGAATAGATAGAACCCACTGATTCCGCAGATAAGGAATAACAAGATACGAAGAATCCATGAACCCAACCTGTTCACCTCCTTTCCATAATGGGATGGTATGAGAAGATATTTGAATGAAAATGAAGGACAAAAATTTGAAAGAGGTCATGATCCAAAGATCGAGTGGATCTCCCTCAAAATATCCGTTTCCTTCACATTCCGGGCGATGGCCAGTTCCTTGACCAGGAGATTTTTGGCGGTGTCCATAATCTTCCTCTCGCCGAAGGAAAGTTCTTTCTCTTCTTTGAGAAGATGGAGATCTCGGAGTACTTCCGCAATGCCATAGATCGATCCCGTATTGATTTTTTCCATGTACTCCCGGTATCTCCTATTCCAGGTCTGAGTATCGACGGTGACTTCCCGATCCTTTAGGATTTCGATGACCTTCCGGACGTCAATTTTCCGGATGACCCCCCTCAGTTTGGCCGCCTCCACATTGTCCCGGGGGATCATAATGGTCATCCCGTTTTCCAAAATTCGGAGGATGAAAAAGATCTGTTCCTTACCAGAGATCTGTTTGGTCTCGATGGCTTCGATGATTCCAACACCGTGTCCTGGATAAACCGCTTTATCACCAATCTGAAACATAAAATTAAAACCTCCTTCCTGGCAGTAAAAAAAGGAATTTGAATTTGGAGCTGGCCGAAGTCACGACAACGGGTAGATACTCCCACAAAGGGACTGTTTTGATGGTGGCCAATTCAGCGCCAAAAAATCAGATCCCTTCACCTTTGGCCAATCTCAAGATGTCGTTGACATCGGGGTTTGTCCCTTGGATCAGCCTGCCCATTGAGGCATCGATTCCAAAGTAGGCTGAGATTTGAATCTTGCCTTTCGCCTCTCCTAGTTCCCCAGATCCGCCGGGCCGAAATACTTCCATTACATCTCCTACCTTAAGACCGGTTAATTTCCCGGCGTTCATGTAAACATTTTCACCCTCTACCTTAGCGATCCGACAAAACCAATCCATGCCATCTAATTCTTTGGCAAGGGAGCGTCCCAGGGTAGCAATGGCCAGATCCATCGCTTTCACCTTGGCCCTCTCTTCGAAAAAGGATCCCGTTTCCTTGGCCGCAACGATGGGATTACTGGCGGATAGATTCTTAACGGTTTTACCGGAAAAGGTATCAATTAGCCTTATGTCTATTTTGATAATGGCCAAAGCCGTTCCTTCCTGATCCTTGGTTGTCTTGGTGGTGAAGACATAGGGGCCCGAGAGTTGTCCCACCACAAGGGCATGGACCCCAAAAATTTCGTTGAGGTACTGGAGGACTTTGGGTGTCTCAAGGTCCTTTAAATCAAATTCTTTCCCCCCGAGGAATTCTTTGACCATTCGATAGTCGGTGAAGAGGATTTGGAGGGACCTTCGGTTTACCTCCTTCATCAGTTTTTCAGCGACCCAGTCTCCCCACACCTCCTCGCCCTCAGCGATTCGATCATCAAAATAAGGAATCAGAACTTTTTTCTTCAAGCCCGGAGAGGTCGGTTTCGATGCAGATACGACGAGGACGTCTTCTCCTAAAGAAGACGGTGTTTTCGCAGAAGCAGGGGGAGTTTCTTTTTTAACTTCCACCTTCTGCACGGACGGGGTGGCAAAGGTTTCCCTTTTGGAGAGGTATTCGTTAACGGGAACATACAGGTATTTGGGTTGATCCCTTCCCTCGGAGGCCTTCGGGTTTAATATCTTGACATATTCTTCATTATCAACGATGATTACTTCTTTATCCAGCAATTCTTTCATTTTTGCCTCGTAAAGGGGTCCTTTCTTAAATGGAAACCAGGACGGCATAGAGCAGGCAAAAACAAAAAAAAGGGGAAAGAAGGGAATCAAGAAAAGTGAAAGGCGGGATCTCGACACTTTGGAAACCTTTTTCCCTTTTTGAATTAACATTCTTAAATATACCTTAAAAATACAAAAAAATCAATTGTATTTGCACGAAAGTTCGTAACTTTTTGTCCGAGTCCTTCGGGTACCTGAAAAGAGTCCGAGGGAATTCTTCAATAAGGAAATACCAAAGGTTTTCAGCATGTTAAGCTGGCATGGACCTCAGTAAGTGCCTTTGTTCTCCCGTTGCCAAAAAAACAGGCGGGTTTTAAACTTCGGAACCCTGCCTGTTTTAGGTTAACCCGATTAAATTTCTGGACAATCGCTTATCCCTTATTTACCCTTTGCCTTTACCTCTACCATCTTTTTGCCGCAGGTGCAATTACCTGGATTCTGGCTGATTGTGTCGCACTTACAATCGGGGCCGCAATCGCAGACATATTTCGCGACTCTCACGAAATGCTTTTTCCTTGACGCCACGTAAATCTTTCCTTCCTCCACCTTCGTCACTTTTGTTTTTACCAGGTCTTTACCACATGTGCACTTGCCAGGGTTTCTTGACATCGTGTCACACGGACAACCTCCACCGCAAGCGCAGACGTAGAGTTGATCTCCAACCTTTGCGGTCATTTTTGCTTTGTCCGAAATGGCGAAGACGGTAAAGGCGAGGCCAAACACAATGGCGAGAATAAGCAGTTTCTTCATTCCATATCACCTCCTTTCGATCTCCATGTTACCCATATATTTTACTCCATGAAGGAATGAAATCGACAGAAAAATTATTTTCTCTGATGCAGATCATTTTTAGCCAAAAATCAACCTCGGGCATGAACCTCAATGAGGGGAGATGAGGAAGGCCTCTACTTTTTGGAGGTCTTCAGGGGTGTCCACACATATCGGTTCATAATCGACAAGGGCGACTTTAATGCGCCAACCGTTTTCCAATGCCCGAAGCTGCTCAAGTTTTTCAAGTTTTTCCAGAGGGGTGGGCTTCATCTTTGAGAAGTGGAGGAGGAATTTCCGGCGGAACACATAGACACCGATGTGTTTAAATACTCTCTTTGGTAGAGGTCTACTTGTTCCAAAGGGATGGGATTGCAAACGCCCAATTTGGAGATCCCGGGGAAATGGAATGGGAGACCGGGAGAAATAAAGGGCAAAATTCTTTTGGTCTACGACCACCTTTACGATATGGGGGTTGAGCCAATCTTTCACTTCTTCTATCCTGGTCATCAGAGTGGACATTTGGACAGCATCGTCGGTGAGGAGAGGCTTCACCGCCTTATCAATGACATCACCCTTGATGAGCGGTTCGTCTCCCTGGACATTGACGATGATTTCCGATCTGAGTTTCCTCGCAACCTCTGCTACCCGGTCCGTTCCGCTGAAATGGGCCGTAGAGGTCATCGCCGCCTTTCCCCCAAAGGATTGGACGGCTTCCATGATCCTCTGATCGTCGGTAGCAACGATCACTTCGTCAATCAGCTTTGATTGGCGCACTCCCTCATAAACGTATTGGATCATGGGTTTGCCGAGAATATCGGCAAGAGGCTTCCCTTCAAACCGAGTCGAGCCGTATCGGGCTGGGATAACAGCGGAGATTTTGGTTTGGGTCTTCATCGGAGCTTCGTCTCATTAAATCAGATTCGGATAACCCTGTCAACTTCCACTTCATTCGTCTCTTCCTGTCGATAGCACTTTTCCCCTGTTCCGATAGCAACTCTCCAACAAGTTCTCGTTTTGCGCAAAACACTTTAACCCATACGAATCCTTCTATTGTGTCGGCCCCGAAGGCTTGATGATTAACTCAAGAAATGCATGCGCCTATTTGAAGCTGGGGATTAAGGTGAGACTAAGTAGTTTTAAGTGGCAATGTGGAAATCAAAAATTTAACAAATAAAATTGTGACATTATCTCTACTTTTTCTATCTTTGGCTGGGGCTCACCTCTATTTCAGGCGGCCCCAGCCATCATCCATG
>DATHCH010000279.1:0-2565 GCA_035319625.1 Thermodesulfobacteriota bacterium | reverse complement strand
TCTGCATCTAAAAAGTCTCGAATCTCTCTTAGCTTCATCTCATCCCAAGGCCTCTGCCAATAATTCCATCAGGTCCATCACCTTGAGTTTCTCTTCGAAGCCGGAGGTCTTGGCCGCATCCTCCAGCGTCAACACGCAGAGAGGACACGCCGTCACCAAGATCTCGGCCCCCAATTCGGCGGCATCTCTGACTCGGGTCTCGGCAAGGCGCTGGCCCGTGTCCGTTGAAGACTCTACCCACATCCTTCCTCCTCCTCCTTCGCAACAGAGACTCCTCTCTCGGGAACGGTCCAGTTCTTTGAAGGCAAGGCCAGGGATGGCATTGAGAAGGATTCGAGGCTCATCGAAGACGTTATTCTGTTTGCCCAAAAAGCAGGGATCGTGATAGGTGACCACTTTTTTGACCTCCTGCGTGAGAGAGAGTTTCCCTTCTTCTAATCGCTTTGTGAGAAGCTGGGTCGCATGGAGAACATTGAATTTTCCCTGCGGATACTCATTCTTGAGGGCATTGAAGCCATGAGGACATGTGGTGACGATATTTTCAATCTGATAGGTCTCGAACTGTTTCATGTTTCCTTCGGCGAGCTCCTCAAAGAGACCGATTTCCCCCATTCTCCGGATTTCGTTGCCACAACATTGCTCCTCGTTTCCGAGAATCGCGAAATCGACTTCGGCCTGTTGGAGTGTGAGAGCAAACGATTTTGCTATCTCCTGAATTCGGGGATCAGAAGACGCCGTGCATCCGACAAAATAAAGAAATTCAGCACGGTCTCCTTGGGAGAAGTCTTTGACCTTGAAATCTTCGGGCAGGCTCTTGACCCAGTCCGCCCTCTTGTTCTTCGCTTGTCCCCAAGGGTTCCCGTGTTTGTAAGCGCCTTCCATGGCTTCAATCAGTGTTTTAGGGATGTGCCCTTCTTCAACCAAGGTCCCCCTCATTCCGATGATCAGATCCATGGGCTTCAAACCACGAGGACATCGCAGGGTGCAGGTCTTACATGTCGTACAATCCCAAAGTTCCTCCTTCTCGCTGACCCGATCGAGATTCTTTCCCAAAATCCCCTCGATCATCAGCTTTCGGATATTCAGCTTCGATTTGAGAGAAACAGGACATCCTCCTGTACACTTACCACACTGAAAACACCCATAAAGGTCGAATTTTTGGGCAAAAGTCTGTTCCGATGATTCCATTTCTTCTATCCTCCCAGTGTCGAAACTCAAGACAATCACTATACATAACTATCAAATATCAAAGCCAAAAAGTCAAATCAAATCCAAAGTCGAGGTGCCACCCTGTGAATAATTTCATTTATTCAGTGAAAAAATTTTCAACGTTTCAGTATTTCCCTCGAAATCACGATTCGCTGCACCTCTGAAGTCCCCTCGTAGAGGGTTGTTCCGACAATATCTCGAAGGTAACGTTCGACCGGGTAGTCTTTCATGTACCCATAGCCTCCAAGCATCTGAAGAGCGCAAAGGGCAACCTTCCTAGCCGTCTCCGTGGCAAAGAGCTTCGCCATGGAAGCCTCTTTCGTGAAGGGTTGGCGAGTTTCCTTGAGAAGAGCCGCACGCAAGACAAGAAGCTGAGCGGCTTCTAACTCTGTATACGAGTCTGCGATCATCCATTGAATGGCCTCGAAGCCAGAAAGGAGTTTGCCAAAAGCCTCCCTTCCTATAACATAAGCGGTCGCAAAGTCAATGGCTGCAAATCCAACGCCTACCGCCAAGGATCCGATTCCGATTCTTCCCCCGTTGAGCTCGATCATCGCTATCTTAAACCCTTCACCCTCCTTACCCAAAAGGCAATTGCCGGGAATAACGCAATGGTCAAAGATCAATTCGTTATTCAGCGATGCCCGGTGGCCCATTTTCTCCTCTGTCTTTCCGACGATAAGTCCCGGTGTTCCCCTTTCAATGGCAAACGTGCTGATCCCTTTTCCCTTCTTCGCATTTCGATCCGTAACTGCCCAGGCGACGGTTACCCCCGAGGCTTCCCCACTGGTAATCATAGCTTTGGTTCCATTCAGAGTATACGTGTTATCCCGACGGACAGCCGCCATACGAATGTTGGCCACATCGGATCCAGTGTGGGGTTCGGTAAGAGCAAAGGCTCCGGCGGGGTATTCGCCGCTGCATATCTTGGGGAGATGCTTTCTCTTTATTTCCTCCTGCCCGAACTCATAGATTAACTCTGCGACCATATTGGTCACGGAGGTGGTCACCGCATGGGAAGCGCAGCCTTTAGCGATTTCAGTAATGGCAAGACTGCAAGCCACTGGTCCAACTTCGGACCCGCCGTATTCTGCGGGAATGTTCATTCCCATCAGGCCTTTCTCGGCCATTTTCTTGAGGTTTTGATAGGGGAATTGTTTCTCCTCGTCATATTGGGCGGCTACGGGCTTAATGTTCTTGTCCGTAAAATCTCTCGCCATATTTCTGATCATCTCTTGTTCCTGAGTGAGTTTGAAGTCCATAAGCTCTTCTTAAGTGATCAAGGGGTCTAGGGGTCCAGGGTTCAAGTATTAAATTGGAATCCTTGAACCCTCGAACCCTGGAATCCTTCAGTAT
>DATHCH010000278.1:0-5503 GCA_035319625.1 Thermodesulfobacteriota bacterium | reverse complement strand
CTCCACACTTCTGCATAATAAAAGATAGCAAGCCCGATAACAACAAGCATAACTCCAAACCTAACCGACAATGATTTCATGTGGATCACCCTCTCTTTCTCTTCATCTCCCGATCCACCACCTTCACCATCTCCCAAAGCTCCTCTTTGGTGAATATCTCTTTCTCCACAAACAACCTGGTAAGGCTGTTGGGCTACGTAGGAAAACAAGTATGGGAAAGGCTTCCAAAATATAGTCTTACTTCTATTAGGGCCGATCAAAAAACGGATTTTTCCCCGACACCGAAAGAGGAATGCCGATAATAAGGTCAGAATCCAAAAGATTTATTTGTTTTGCAGCCGCTCCTACGGTGTACATCATCCGATTATCAATGTTTAATTCTCCTGCCAGTTTAACGGCTGAGCCAAGAGCAATCCCCAAATCAATTGCTTGGAATATACAAACAGGCCCTGTGAAATCCTCCCATTCGCGTTTGCCTGCAGCCAGAAGGTCTTTACAGCTTTTATAACCACACGCACCACAGTTAAGAGGGAGTTCAACCCTTTTAGGATCCCGCGATACCCCAATAAGCAAGACAGCCGCAGATTTCCTAATATTGTCGGCATCTCTCTTGAAGGTTGGAAGTTCAGTCGATTTCTCCTTGACCTTCTTTTCCATCGCGACAGCCAATTGTTCTAAGTCATCTCCCGTCAGAATCAAAGTCTTGACTGAATCGACGCCCCTTGTCTTGGGTGCTGTTCTTGCACTTAGTGCCATTATTGAAGCCCCGATTTCAACAGCATCTTTCTCAATCTTCTCACTTCTTAAAATTGCCATAGATCTCCATCCTCCCCACTAGGTTTGATACTACTTATCATTGTTCTCTAAATTAGATAAAATCTCCTTATGCTTTCCCTAAATCTTTTCCCGTTATTTTCCAGAGGATTTCCTCTATCTCAGAAAATAGCTTAGGCATTCTTTCCCCCTCCTTTGTTTTGATCCGAACTTCATACATGGTCTCAAGTTGAGGAAGGAGATTCTTCAGTTCTGGTGTTCTTTCTACTTTCTGGCTGATTAAACTGCGCTGCTCGAGAGCTCTCTCAAAGTCTTTCTTATTAATTAGGATGTTATAGAGCAAATTCAAAATCTCCATCAGTCGTACCTTTCCCAGATAATCCTCTTCCAAAACAACATATTGAGGCAACGACACGATAAACCAGATCGTTTCAATGCCAAACTCTGGCGCTCTTTGGGTAATTAAAGTTGTAATGCTCGTTGGACCCTGGTAATGACTGGGCTGGGCTTCGGATTTCTTCAGGTCCTGCTGCGTCTCCCTTCCTGTCGCTCCTCCATTGATAATCAAAGGTCTGGTGTGAGGAACCACGTCATACATGCTCCCTAAAAGAATATATTTCTTTACCTTAAGAGTCTTGAGAAGCCGTAAAACAGAATCGACATAAACTTCAGATAGAGCATGAGGTTCAAGAAGGTGAAGAAACAGAAGATCATTTCCTCCTTCTCTTTTGGCAAAGCGAAGAGTCATATTGGGAATGGATAATTGGCGAATACCTTCTTCGTAGTAAAGAGTTGGGCGATAGCGAGTAAAATCGAAAAAATGGCCAGGTTTAGCCAGTTTGGCCAATTCCTTAGCCCCATACTGAGTCTCCAATTCGTTCAGGACCAAAGTCCCAACATTATTCACATCTATCCAGGGCCGAAGGATGGCAAACAGATAAGGCTCGTTCAATTCCGGTATAGGTTCCTTCACCTCAAAAGCACCGATTCTCACCTTTTATCCCTCCAGTAACAATTGGCTTTATAAAGTATTATAAAGGAATCTCAATAATTTATGTAATAAATTTTTCGGTTACTAAGGATCAAGTATGGTGCTACGACATATCGTCTTGGGCAGAAACAAATTCTTTGCTATACTATATAAGTAAAATGGTGACCGACACTCCATTAGAAATTAAAGAACTGCTGGGCATCTACAACATCTCACCTGGTATGTCTGCTTCAATCATACCTCTGAAGGAAGCTGAAAGCAGAGGACTCCTTTTAGACTTTGAAGAGCCTCTCGATTTGGCGTCTAAAATTGCCCGGTACGACGCCCTCTTCTCAACCGGATTGTCAAAGGACTATGTGGAGAAGCGAGAGTTCAACCTGTTTATTTCCATAAGGGAACTACTTCAAAACGCCTTGGACGAAGAGGAGAGGATAAACGGCCGGCCTGATGTCCGGATCGAGCAAGACACGCACGGAACCTGGATCGCAGATAGCGGACGCGGGATTACGGTGGAAGCACTTCGTATAGGCGGAAGCGATAAGGAATGTTGGATGCGGGGATATTACGGAGAGGGATTGAAACTGGCGGCCTCCTACCTGACGCTCAATCAAGTTCCAGTCTATCTTTTCACAGGGCAGATGGTCTTCAGATTTATTGCTCTCCCACGAGGTGGTCAAAATCCTGGGATCTTTATTCTCCTGGGAAGATCTAAAGAAGCGATCAAGGGAACGAAAATTCTTCTATCCGGCTACAAGGTAGACCAGGGATTCATGGAGAAGATAGTGCGTTTCTGGAACAAAGATCTTGCAACTAAACTGATCGCAGAAGAAAGATTTCCGTCTGAGGATTGCCCAAGGCAAATGCCTTCTGCTATTTTTGACTTCCCTAACCAACTCTACATAAGAAACATGTATGCAGGAGAAATGAGCGAGGTATCCAGAAGAAAATCTCTCTTTAGCTATGATCTGTGGTGGTTTCGGTTCGATGTTTCGAGAAAGCTAATGGCTCAAAGGATGCCGGAGCTCTTTCTGGAGATTGCGAAGTTGTTCGAGAGATCGTCAGTGGCACGAAAAAAGTTTGCCAAAAAGCTTGTAGAAGCAGGTATGCTCAAGACAAAACCCGTGGCAGGGGGGCTCGCGATTGAGTTCAACCCGACATTCACTATTGTTGAGGGACACCTTTTTGTATATGCCTTTCCAAAAGGGATGTTGGACGAATTTGTAGAGGTCTTAGGCCTTGAGGCTAAGAGAGACCTTATTAGACGGGTTTCCACAAGTGAAGAGGCCGAGTCGGCTGTTTCGAAGGGCTTGATTCCGATACTGCTTCCGTATGAACTCTCAGAGCAATTCGGCAGTATCCCTCCTTTGCAGAATCGTAGCCTCACTTGATTATTCTCGACTTAATGAAATCCCATCTTTTATTATCTTTTCCAGTTATCCTATTCCGGATTACTCGTTGAAATGTTACAGCATCCGATAAAATTCAAGAATCTCGACTTCACTCACACCTGACAATGTCTGTATAGTCAAATCCTGATTTTTATAGCTTAAATTAAATTGAACCAAGGCAATTATCTTTCGGTCATTCATTTACATTTAATTGAACAGCTATCTAACCAGTTAGTATGCCCGAGTCCCCTGTGCCGGATTCGTTGGATTGGTGTGATGCGGTAATGAGGGAAAACTGGATCAGAAATTTTCAGCCCTTTACTTGAAAGCAAGGAAGCGGAGCCCTTTCATATGAAAGCAAAATACCGGGCATAGAGCAGAGGCAGGACGATTCCCTAAACCTTCCCCTCAATCACCGTAGCAATGTGTCGCACCATTTGGCGATACACATCGAGATAGATTTCAGGAGAGAGGAAGTAGTAAGGGTTTTTTTCATAAAAGGAAGAGATCAGTTTCTGAGCCGCGGCATCAATGTCTCGAACGGAGCGATAAACCTCCTCCATCTGGGTGCGGTTTTTCTTTGCCACCTCAATCGTTTTCGAGATGAATTCCCTGGCTTCGTCTCCTGTCACATATCCATAGTGGTCAGCGCAGTAATAATCCACCCCAAGATGCTTTAACTTCTCGAGGCTTTGCTGATACTTAGTGTAGTTGGAATTTCCGGAGGTGACAACTATCTGATCAAAAGGAATGCCCCCACCATCTGAAGGAAACAGAGCCTTAAACTTGGGAACATAAGCAGCAATACAGCAAGAGGAGTGCCCTGGAGTCTCCAGGATCGAGACCTTCAGATCTCCTAAATCAATCCGGTCACCCTCATGGATGGTTTTGCCATTGACATCATTTCTCCAATCTAAATCGCATGTGGTATAGACATCCTCCTTTTTCATCCTCTTTGCCACGTTTCGGCTGAACTCATTGATCGTCAGGATGGCTTTATCCATCCGCAGGACCTCCCAACCCCTTTCCGAGGCATAGATTTCAATCTCCGGATGACGACGCTTCAAGAAAGGGACAATCCCCACATGATCAAAGTGGGAGTGGAGGATGAGGAGTTTTTTAATCCGGTTTTCATCAATGCCAAATTCCTTGAATTGTTGGAGTAGATCAGAAACGATGTAGCTCATACCTCCACTCACGATCATGAAGCCATTGTTTCCCTCCAGAAGATAGACCCCGGATTCCTCCCTGCCCAAAAACCAAATTCGTTCATTTACTCGTCCCGGTTTTCGAATTCTCATCTAATATGTTCCTCCGGATTTATTATCTTAACCTCCATCTCATGAAATATTAACCTATGATCTGGTAGTTAGCCCAGGGGAATCTTTAAACTGGGCTTTGGGAGGCTATAACCGGCTGGTAAAAACAAGAACCCAACATAACATACGGCCCAAGATGGACTGGCAATGATGCATAAAGGGCCGGTCAACCCCTTTCCCCTCAAATAACGCTTTTGGGATCCCTGAAATGCTTAATTTTCTGATGTGAAGGAATTATTTGTTTTTAGTGGGGTTCTGAATCTTCTTTAACTTTGCCTCTAACTCACCTAAAAGTTCTCCCGTGCCGTCATTTACACCCTTTTCCCTCTTCACCCCCTTCGGAGGCTCTAACTCATTTATAAATTCTTGAATAAACTTATCTGCGCCCTCTTCCCTCTTCGTTTGCTTCGGAGGCTCTAACTCATTTGTAAATTCCTGGATAGCCTTATCTTCATCCTTTTTCCTTTTCATTCGCCTTTGAGTTTCCGAGTCATTGATCATCTTATGTAGTCTAACGGAAAACTCATTAAGAGAGAATGGTTTTTTTATAAAATCTCGAGCCCCAACAGTAATTGCTACTCCGGCAGCATGTTCTTCTTCAAACGCTGTCATTATCATTACCGGGAGTTCAGGGTGGTGTATTGAAATCTTAGCTGCAAGAGTAATTCCATCCATGTTGGGCATTTTCATATCTGTTACGACAGCATCGATTTTATTTCCCTTCATTTTATCCAGAGCATCAACTCCATCAATTGCTGTGACGCATGAATGGCCTAGTTTGGATAGGAAAGTAACGATTAAGTTTCTTAATCGCTCTTCATCATCCACCACAAGAATTGTATATTTGGAAGGTTCCATTGTCACATCTTCTACCATGAGAGGGTGCTCCATCCTAATGCTCGAACCAATTTTAGCCGACCCTAAATGAAAAAGTCAACTACTGTTAAGGACGATTGAATTTTTAATTTTGGTATTAGTGTTGGCTTTTGAGAAAGCGTAAGGGAGTAAGCTTCTAAAAAAGACTGGGCTTT
>DATHCH010000277.1:0-3367 GCA_035319625.1 Thermodesulfobacteriota bacterium | reverse complement strand
CGGAATTCTCAGATACTTATCCAGAAAGCAAATGTTCCCCAAGATAAAAGAGTTTAAATGGAGGTTCTCAAAGATCGAACCGATGGTCTTTCCCCCGATGCCTTTAATGAGGTTGCAAACCAGTCCGACTTCCGAGTTATCCATAGGTTTCGCAATCGTTCTTAAGTAATACGGATCCACCATGACGTTGCTATCGCTTATTAAAATCATTGGATATCTTGAAAGCCGGTATGCTGAAAACAGGTTATTGATCTTCGGATTGAATCCATGATGGCATCTTTCAATGACGATCGAAATGGGTTTATCCGGAAATTTCTCTTTTACCTTCCGGACAACCTTATAAGCTGGGTCATTCTCATCTTGAAGAGAGAAAATCACTTCATATTCCGGATAATCCTGGACGCAAAAGCTCTCAAGGTTGCCGAACAGATTGTCCTCTAACCCTTTGAGGGGTTTGATGACAGAGATGGGGGGACAGGATTGAGAGAGGATCGGATGTCCCTCTCGGTTTCTTGCTGGAGAAAGGGCTAACCGAACCGCAACGATCTGAAGACCGTAAATGACCAATCCAAAAAAAACGAGCACTACAAAAATCCAAAAAAGCACCATTTCTTTTCTCCTTATGCGTTTTTTATTTCACTCGTCCTTTTTAATTTCTAAAAAGGGTGATCGCGACTCCCCAGTTCGACCGAATACATTGTTTGATGGATTCCATATCCTTTTTACAATTGAGGAGGGACTTCCAGGAATACAGGTGCCTGACCCTGTGAAAATCGCTTCCTGCGATGTAAGGGTATTTTTTTAGACTGATGACGTTAAAGACATCGTCCCGGTTGGCAATCTCCCAGGCGTCGATATACCTGGCATACTTGTCTCGATTATTCCAGAGAAAGAGCGTATCGACGAAAGTCTTGTCCGAGGTTCGGTGAGGGTGACAGGCGACGATGAGAGCATCCTGCTTCTTTGCTTCAAGAAAAATCTTCTCATAATCCCACGAAGCCGGGATGAATTCTTTGATATCGATCAGGAGGAGATGAGCCGATTTGTCGGAGGAGAAAGAGCTCTTCGTAATCTCGACCCCAGGAATAATCAACAATCCGTATCGATCCCATGCCCTCTCGGCCTCTTCTGCGATGTCAGACATGTACGTCTTAAAACTTTCACCGGTCACCGAGAATTTGAACCGATTCGCAAGTTTCCCAAAGGGATTGTTTCCATTCACGACATGATCCGTGATAGCAATGACATCGAAACCTGCCTGTCCGAAAAGGTCTACCGTTCTCCTGAGACCCACAGAGCCATCGGAATATTTTGTGTGAATATGGAAATCGCAAAGCAACATTTTGCATGAAATCTTAATAGGTTAATGTTACGGATTGATGACGAAAAGATGATATTTTGGTTAAAAAATGGACCTGGATTTGATGATATAGGAATAAAAGGCCGCAGCGACGGTAGGTTTCCGTTTTAGCGTATCATAATCGACGCGGTAGAGGCCAAACCTCGCATCGAATCCTCGCAGCCACTCATAATTGTCCAACAAAGACCAATAAAAATAGCCCCTTACGTCTATCTGCTTCTTCAAACACCCTTCAATCACATCCACATGGCTCTTAATGAATTTTTCCTTTTTCCCGTCATCGTCAGTGGCAATACCATTTTCTGTAATGATGATGGGAATACGAAGTTTCGATACCTCCCTCAGCACTCTTTCCAGACCGTGAGGATGGATCTCCCATCCCATATCGGACACTCCCTGTTTTTCCACATCCTCATGTTTCAACTCCACCCCCATCTTCCGAAGGGGATTAAATCTCAAATGAATTCTCGTATAGTAGTTCACCCCGAAGAAATCGAGTTTTCCCTTGATGGGGACATCCATTTCAATCGATCTCACAAAGGGAAATTTTATTTTCAGACGGCCGGTGAGGAAGGCATCCAGCAGGGAGTGGTTGTAAAAGAATTGCGCAAAACGAGAAAGGAGTCTGTCAAAAGGATTCCACTTCTGACAGGGAGCAAAGGTGGCCATATTGTGAGCGATGCTGACCATGGCATCCTTCCTGATAGAATGGAGAAGATCATATGCCTCTTCGTGAGAGCGGAGAAGATGCTCTAATGCCTTCAGGAAGGACGGAAAATTTTGAATCCCCGGGGGCATGCACCCCTCCAGATATCCTCCAAGCAGAAGAACATAAGGCTCGTTGATTGTGATCCAGTACCTCACGTCTTTCAGAACGGATGCCACCTTTTCCACATAGCTCAAGAACTTCGATACCGAATGAGCTTCGTGCCAGGGATACCTTTCGAAGAACCATCGGGGGTTTGTAAAATGGTGCAGGGTCACCATGGGCTCTATATTGTTTTGGCGCAGGAAATCCACGATCTCCTGATAGTGCTGGATCGCTTCGTCATCCCATCGATTCTCCTCCGGTTGGATCCGACTCCATTCCACCGAGAAGCGATAGGCGTTCACGCCCAATTCCTTGAGCAATTTTAAATCCTCCCTGAAAAGATGATAATGGTGAGTGACATCCGGCCTCGACCGCAAGACAGGGTCCCACGCCGCCCAATCCGCATCTACAGAGCCTTCCAGTTGAAAGGCTGAGGTTGCCACACCCCAGAGAAAGTCAGGTCTCATCGGATACTGATTATTCCTCTCATTCTTTAACTTTATAAATCATAGCATTATTATAAAGTCATTGCATGCCCAACCCTTGAGGGCTGTCGGTATCTTGCCAGTGGTATCACCCAACCGCAAGTTCTTCTAATGTTCCATTGGAAATTTCATCAAAGCTTTATCCTTCTTACATATTCCTGTCCCCGTTCCCGCTATGAGCTGATGTTTTGGCAACAGGGTTCTTAGTAACACATCCATGAAAATTTAACATTCACATAATCGAGACATAACAGAGGTGGGTTGAAATAGCTCCAAGATCTGGTCGCCTTTTTCTCTCTATTATGCTTCGAGGCACCTATGGCGTCGACCCGAGCACGCACACTGCTTGGGCTGTTATCAATTATAATAGCCAGTTTGATGTGACCCGTTTTTGACAACTTTCAGGACCAAGGCCACAGAGGCCTTAGATAGACCGGATGATGAATAGGGAAATGATGACGATGACCTTGTCGGAAGCGCGGTAAGAAAGAGAGTTGATCCGCAAACATAAAAGGAGCCCGTGGATTTTTCCACGGGCTCCTTTTGGCGTCTTCAAGGAAAATGATAATATCTTAGCTCTTCGCTCAAAATAATTTCACAACGCGAGAGAGGTCTCATGGTTTTGGAATGCGAATGGTGCTGATCATCGCGATCCCGCTAACCGCGTAAAGGACTGTGAGGGGATGAAATACCCACAGTCCAATCTGGTGA
>DATHCH010000276.1:0-7955 GCA_035319625.1 Thermodesulfobacteriota bacterium | reverse complement strand
AAAAGAGAATTTTCACAATCTCTTTTTTAATATTGACAAAATGGCTATTCCTGGTATCTTTGATTAAACAATCCTAATAAAGTTTCTCTTTCCTATTTGTCCAAAATGCAAAAATTGTTCGATTAATAACCCAGGAGAGGGGGTGGGGAATAAAAAAAGGAGGACAAAAAAACGTTAAAAATTATTCAGAGGAGGTATGGAAATGGGAAAAAAGATATGCTTGATTTTAGTGGCAATGTTGATTGGCATTAGTTGTCCAGTCGTTCTTATACCCGCTTCTTCACATTCAGCCGAACCTATTATCATTGGAGTGCCAACCTCAATCTATACGCCTTTTGGAAGGGATGGCTTGAAGGCTGTCAATATGGCTGTGGAGGAGATCAACGCGAAAGGAGGAGTATTGGTTGGAAAGGAGAAGCGGCCGTTCAAAGTGGTCGTTACGGATACGAGAGACGGCGAACCTACAACTCCAATTCATGATTCCCTCATGGCTTATGAAAAAATGCTTTTGGAGCAAAAGCCTCATGCTGTTGTGATCGCTCCTTTCCGCTCTGAGGCCATCATGGCGAGTATGGATCTGGTGGCCAAATACAAAGTGCCCCAGCTTCAAACCATTGCCCAAACCCCTCAGTTTCAGGTGAAATTCAGGACTGACCCAGAAAAGTATAAGTACCTATTTCGAGTATGCACAGATGCGGCTATTGATGCCGGGTATATTTCGGGAGCATTGAATGCCCTCAAAGCGGACTTCGGCCTCAACAAAGTCTACTTCATCCCTCAGGATACCCTGTGGGCACTGGGGTTTATTGGTATACTGAGAAAACATTGTGAAAAAACGGGCTGGCAAGAGGTAGGGTATGAGCCCTATGCAGCCGGCGCTACCGATTTTTCACCTGGACTGACAAAAGCGAAAGAGGGGAAAGCTCAGGTGATTGCAATGGTATGGGATGTACCCCTTGGTGCAGGGATATTTAGCAAGCAATGGGCTGCGATGAAAGTGCCTGCTCTTGTCGTGGGCTTTGTTCCCCCCATGGCCGCAGCAGATGCATGGAAGACTCTCGGAAAGAATATTGAGTATAGCATCCAGGTGGAGTTTCCAGTTGGGTCTTCGGTTCCGTTAAAAAAGTTACCTAAGACAGTGGAGTTCCTCGATAGATTGCAGAAGAAATACGGGAAGCCCCCTGAGGCAGCTGCTGTCACCTCATCCGCCTATGATTCGGTCTATATTCTCGCGGCAGCCATTGAACGTGCAGGGAGTCTCGATCCGGATAAGCTCGTTACCGCCCTCGAGCAGACTGATTACAGGGGAGTGTCGGGAAGGCTGAGATTCAACAAGGACCATATTATCGTTTTTGATTCAAACCCTGACGAGACAGGGGTATGTGTCGTCTTCCAGTGGCAAAAAGGGAAAAGGGTTCCGATTTACCCCGGCTTTCTTGCTGAAGCAAAAATAGCGCTTCCTCCCTGGATGACGAAGTAAAGCATTGAAGAGGGGGTGAACAAATCCAAAATGAAATTGGCTACCCCCTCTTTAAAAAAGCCATCTCTGGTTAGAAAGGTTGAAAGAAATGTCGCTCCTGATCTATGGAACGATTAGTAGTATTGTTCTCGCTCTTTACGCTGCCGGATTTAGCCTAACCTACGGCATCAGCGGACTTGCCAATTTTGCTCATGGAGCCCTCTACATCCTTAGTGGTTTTATTGCGTGGTCTTTTCTAAACCAGGTAGAACTGCCTTACTTCTTGTCAGCCCTTCTCTCAATAATCATTTCAGGGCTTATTGGTTTTGGCATCTATTGGGGACTATTGCTCCGTGTGAGAGGTATACCGCTTGCTGAGCTTGTTGTCACTTTTGCAGCGGGAGTAGCCATTTTAGAGCTCTTGATGTGGAAGGGTTTTTACGGCATTCAATATAGCCTACCTCTCTTTCTGGAAGGGGGTGTGGAAATAAAAGGTGTCGCAGTAGATTATCAACGTCTGTTTGTGATCGGAAGTGGAGTAGTCTTGGTTTTCCTTCTATGGCTCTTTGTTCATCATACCAAGATTGGATTGGCTTTCAGAGGAATGGCCCAGAACGAACGTACCGCTCTTTCAGTGGGCATCGAGTCCGATTGGATAGGTTCTCTGAGCTTAGCCTTTGGTTCAGCTTTGGCAGGGGTAGCTGCCATTGTCATTTTACCAATGGGACTCATGGAGTCCGCTATCGGTTATGAAGTCCTGATCTATGCCTTGGCCGTAGCTATCGTAGGCGGATTAGAGAGCACTTCAGGGGTCATTGTGGCAAGCTTCATCCTCGGGTTTGGTCAGGTGGCTACGGCAAAGTTCCTCAGTGCAAAGTGGATGATCATCGTACCTCTTGTTGCGATCATCTTCGTCTTAGTCATTAGGCCTTCAGGTCTATTCGGTAAATATAAGGAGCTCGAAGAGAGGATTTAGGTTGACTGAAGTTGCAGCCAGATATCGTAAAAAAAGGTTAGACCGTGGGATCAAAGCAAGGGCTGACACTGTTTTTGCTATCGCCTCATTCAGAGAGATACTTTACCTTCTTCTACCAAGAGCCGTGCCGGTCATTGCATTACTTATCTTACCCATTGTGCTAAAGGGCTATTGGGGTAAGGTTTTGGTTTATGCCTGTATGTTTGGCCTCCTTGCTTTGAGCTGGGATTTTCTGGCCTGCTGTGGTTTATTCTCCCTTGGTCAAGCATTATTCTTCGGCCTCGGTGCCTATGTCGCTGGCATACTTAGTTATTACCTCCACTGGCCACCTATCCTCACCATACCTGCTGCCATTTTAGGCGGGGGTCTGTTAAGCGCTATTTTGCTTTCGCCTGTTCTGAGGTTGAGAGGTGTATACTTTGCTATGGTGACTCTCATGATGCCTTTGCTCTTTATGAAGATGATTGAGACGACAGGGCTTCTCGGCGGAGCTCATGGGTTATCCGCTCTCGCTCCTTTTCCCAATGAATGGGTTGCAAAATATCTGGCTGTTGGAGGGTTTTTGTTCGTTCTTTTCATTTTCCGAAGAATGATTAGTGAGGATTATGGACTCGTGTTGAAAGCTATTCGAGATGACGATCGTGCCGTCATGAGTGCTGCCATTAACATATACTGGCGAAAAACTCAGGCCCTATTCGTCGCTGGCGCCGTGGGCGCCTTTGCCGGTGCCTTTATGACCCATCACTATCAGTTCGTAGGCATGACGGTTTTTGCCTTGGATTATTCTATCTTACCGCTCGCCGCTTCAGCATTGGGTGGGCCAGGAACTTTTGCCGGTCCAGCTTTAGGGAGTATGATTCTGATACCTCTTTCCGAAGCCCTGCGCGCCTTGGGAGGGCTCAGGATAGCCCTTTACTGTGTTATTCTGATTTTGAGCGTCATCGCTTTGCCCGAAGGTATTTTTCATTATATCGAGAGGAAATACCACCAATTTGAGAGGTTGGTGAAAGTTGGGTAAAACGGAAGAACAGGCCATTTTAAAGGTTGAGAGACTTGGGAAACATTTTGGTGGTGTCCAAGCGGTTCACGACGTTAGTTTTTCACTCCGCCAGGGAGAATTTCTTGGAATTATCGGGCCGAATGGGTCCGGAAAGACCACGCTCGTCAATTTGATCACAGGGTTTGTCAAACCTGATTCAGGCAGAGTCACCTATCGAGGAAAAAATATTACAGCCAAAAAACCTTATACCATAGCCGGTCTCGGCATTTCCCGGACCTTTCAGATGGTAAGGCTCTTTTATAATCTCCCTGCTTATAAAAATCTCATTATCCCCCTTTCTTCTTCAAGAGTGAAGAAACTCAGAGGAGGTGAATATGGGGAAAGGGATGATGTGGCCGTTGATCTCTTAGATGATATGGGATTTGAGCGAGATTCCTTTGTACCTTACAAATTGGCTGGTAGCCTTCCCCATGGATACCTGAAACGTCTTGATCTGGCTCGCGCGATGGCCCTTCGTCCAGACTTTTTGATCCTCGATGAACTCTTCTCCGGAATGGCGATGTCCGAAGTTGCGAGCACGTTGCCTCTCATTGAAAAATTCCATGAAGAAGGTTTGACGATCATCATGATCGAGCACAGATTGAAAGAGTTATTTCGGGTCGTTGACAGAGTGATGGTATTGAACTTTGGCGAGAAGATCGCCGAAGGGTCACCTCAAGAGGTGATGGGCACCGAAACTGTCAAGAAGGCATATCTCGGGATCGAAGTGGAGATAGGTTAATTTCGCAGATGGAACTCATGCTCACTGTAAAGAATCTCATGGTATTTTTTGAAAATGCCCTTGCCCTGAATGACCTCAGCCTGGAGGTATTCAGGGGGGAGATTGTGGGTATTCTCGGATCCAATAGTGCGGGAAAGACCACCTTGATGAACACGGTTTCCGGACTGATTATTGACATGAAGAAGAAAGAAGACCGAAGAGGGGGTGAGAGAATCAGTGTCCTCGGCGAATTGAAGTTTGAAGGGGAAAATATTCTTAATATGAAGCCAACTCAAAGAGTGAAAAGGGGAATTGTCCTGAGCCGGGAGAGGCACCCCATCTTCCGTGATAGCGATGTGGTGGAAAATTTGAAAATCGCCGGATATTTGCACAAGAAACATGAGGTCAAGGAAAAAATTAATTTTATTTTCCAACTTTTTCCACACTTAGAAGGAATGAAAAAGAGAAAAGCAGGGCTGCTAAGCGGTGGAGAACAGCAGATGCTGGCTATTGGTATTGCACTGGTCGCCAAACCCAGGTTGTTGCTCATGGATGAGCCACTCCTTGGATTAAGCCCTCTCCTTCAAGCCGACTTGGCTCGGGCGATCAAGGGTATTCGCGTACAAGGTATCACAGTTCTTGTGACCGAACAATTTGCTAGGACCCTCCTGCCTATCATCGATCGAGGATACGTGATAGAGAACGGGATGCTTGTCATCGCAGGTTCGAGGCAAGAGCTATTTGATAATCCCGAAGTCAAATCAGCCTATCTGGGAATCTAGTGGTTAAGGACAAAGAGCAGAGCGCATGGCACATAGCGTTTAAACTCTTACCCGTTTAGCGTTACGATTTAAATTTACGGTTTGGAACTGGAGCTTGGAATCCCTTCCCCCGGTAGGCGCAGGTATTTGGGATTTGGAAAGTAAAGTTCTAGACCTGTTTAATTAGGCCAATATCGGGTTAAGCTTGAGGATGGAGTTACTTGCCGATACCATTTATGGTTCTTTTGAAGAGGCGACAAGAAGAAATCGCAATAAGCCAGCCCTCATCCATCTTGGAGAAAGATATTCTTATTCTGAACTGAAAGAGTTGGTACTTCAATTTGCTGCTTCTTTACATCAATTAGGGGTTGGGGAAGATGATCGTGTTATTTTGAACCTTTACAATCTTCCTCAAACCGTCATCGCCTGGTTAGCTCTTCAGCGCCTCGGTGTGATACCGATCCTTGTGGCTCCTGTTTATACGGCTGAGGATCTTAAGTATCTGGCCAGAGACAGTGGTGCCGAGACGATTGTGTGTATGGATACAAACCTCAGGTATGTAGTCGAGGTTCTTCCTGAGACCCCATTAAAAAGGGTTATCGTAACCAATATAATCGATCTCGTTCCCTTGTGGAAGAGGCTTATTGGCAAAGGCTTCGATCGTGTTCCGAAGGGTAAGATTCCTTTGGGGAAGAATTTTTTCTCTTTTATTAAACTTTTAAAGGGAGGCCGCCGTTCCTCTCTCCCTCCTTTCCAAAAGAGGGCTGAAGGCAGAACAGCCCTCATGCTTTACACAGGTGGTACCACTGGGTTTCCAAAGGGCGTTCCTCTTTCGGAAAAGTTTTTTCTCATAAGAGCACTCGAATGGAGGGGGGCGAGTGAAGGGGTCACCCCGTTAGGAGAATGTATTACAGTGCTCTCCGCCCCTCTTTATCACATCATTGGTGAGATGGATGGTCTGTCGCCTATGATCATTGGCGGTGAGACGGTCATCCTGCTGCCACGGGTTGTCTTAGATGCTTTGTTCGATCACATTCAGCGATACAAAGCAACCAACATGTTCGCTGTCCCAGCGATGTACCGAATGATCCTGGAACATGACCGACTCGATGACTATGATTTCAGTTCCCTTCGGTATTGTGGGACGGGCGGCGATGCCATGCCGGTTGAAGTAGGTAATCGGTGGCTTAAGAGGTTCAACATCCCTTTATACCAGGGCTATGGAGCGACCGAACTGTGCGGCGCTACTTCTCTCTCTTATGCAAAAGACGGAATTCCACCAGAGGGTTCAGCAGGGAAAATCGTTCCCACGGATCGATTTAAACTGGTGGACCCTGAGACCCTGAAGGAAGTTCCACCCGGGGAGCCAGGAGAATTATTAGCAACTTGTGACTCTGCGGTAAAAGGTTATTGGAATAATCCTGAGGAGACAGCAGAATGCTTTTTGAATATCGATGGGGAGATCTGGTATCGAACGAAAGATATTGTCCGTGTGGATGAGAACCGGTGGCTCTTCTTCATGGACCGATCTGTGGATATGATTAAACATAAAGGCTATCGAATTGCCGCTGCCGAGGTGGAAAGAGTACTCCAGGCACATCATGCTGTACTCGCTGCCTGTGTGGTGGGCGTACCAGATGCGAGTGTTGGAGAGCGAATCAAGGCATATGTTGTCCTGAAGACCGATGTGAGGGGAGTGAGCAGTTATGAGCTCATGAAATGGTCCAGGGATAGATTAGCCCCATACAAGGTTCCTACCTATATTGAATTTCGGGATATGTTGCCCAAATCGAAGGTAGGAAAAATGCTGAGGCGTGAGATGAGGGAAGAAGAGCGCAGGAAAGTGATGGAGTAGAGTTCACGCCCGCATGAAGGAGAAGAACATGGTTTCGATTTGACCGAAGAGCAGAAAGGGATCAGAAGGCTGCTGAGGAATTTGCCAAGGGAGAATTTTATAAAGAAGCCATTTTAACCTATTACCTTAAGAAAGAATATGAAAAATCGTGGGAGGATGTTAGAAAAACACAAAGTTTAGGCTATCTTATTCATCCTAGGCCGCGATTTAGGATTTAGGGGTACAGCTTCAAATGTCATTAAATATTTGTTTGGTTTTTCCACTCTATCAGTCCATCGGGTTCAGCCTGCCGAACTACTTGGTCCAGTTATTTTTGAAAATTTCTCTACATTGAAGGCCAACTTCTCCGCTAGGGTGATGAGATTGGGAGAGGATAGCTTCGGAGTCCCGTTCTCCCACCAGCACTTCTCAAGATCCCCAACACATTCTTCCAATATTTCGCCCATTGCATTCTGAGCCTCCGGCTATTCGAGCGACTCTTTCGATGGAAGCTTCTGATTTCTTGTATTTTCCTGTTCTAAGCATCATTTGCGCAACAGCCCGTTGAATTGCAGATAAGTAAGTGTACCCGTTATTTTTCCCCATCGGCTCATTTTTGCAAATTGGCAAAGGGATACTCCATTTGCTTTTTCCTGTAATATTGATTGTTCATTTTTGATCCATAGTACAAGATTTCAAGCGCAAATCAATAATCTTTATCTCGACCTTTACCAATACTCCTGGCCGGGGAACCTCCGAGAACTGGAGCATACGATAGAAAGAGTGGTCATTCTTTCAATCCATCCGATTATCCTCCTTGAAGACCTCCCCCAAAAAATGTTTGAAGAAATCGGTGGCCAAGAGATCCTCATACGTGAAAAACCACTATCCCTGAGACAATTAGAAAAACGCTACGTGCTCAAGGTGCTTCAAGAGGCTGGAGGAAATAAAAAGAAGGCATCAGAGATCTTGGGCATTGATCGGACCACCCTGTATAAAATATTAGAGAAAGAGGATGTGTAGTTTTTTCCAACACCCTCCAATCGCTATGTCGAATCTTCCAACATATTCTTCCTCAAAAAATTTCTCCTAAAATATTTTATCCTATAAATTCAAATACTTAAAAATATTTACGTCTGACTTTCTTTGGCACTGATTTTGCTCT
>DATHCH010000275.1:0-16031 GCA_035319625.1 Thermodesulfobacteriota bacterium | reverse complement strand
TTCGTATGCAATTCCCGTATCCTTTTAGGTTCGGACGATCCTGAGCAATCTTTCATAACCGGTACGTCACCCTGTGTGCCGAAAGGCAGCGCGTTGGTGTGCAGCACGGAGTTTAGAGGAAGATGTTGAGACTTCTATCCGGATCATATTTTTCAGGCAATCCTCTCTCCTTCTCCTTTAGTTTGGCATGGGCGGCAGCCAGGCGCGCAATCGGGAGACGCGGAACAGAGCAACTGACATAGGAAAGCCCGATGCTATGACTGAATTCGACCGATTCCGGATGACCGCCATGTTCGCCGCAAATTCCAATCTTGAGGTCTGGCTTGGTCCTCCTTCCCCATTCAATTGCAATCATCATTAATCTTCCGACGCCTTTGACATCCAGTACTTCAAACGGATTGTCCTGGAGGATCCTGCGTTGATTGTAAAGGGGAAGGAACTTATTCTCCGCATCTTCTCTCGAGAAAGAGAAGGTAGCCTGAGTGAGGTCGTTCGTTCCAAAAGAAAAGAAATCCGCCACCTCTGCGAGCCTGCCCGCTCTCATACAAGCTCGCACTACCTCGATCATCGTTCCAAATTTAAAAGGGATTTGGATTTTATATTGCCTCTCCACTTCCTTCTGGACTTTTTTGACGAGCTGAGAAACCCACTTCAATTCTTGGGCCGTACAGACTTGGGGGACCATAATTTCGGGCTGAATATCGAGGTCTTCTTTAAGCAGCTCGGCGGCTGCCTCCAGAATGGCCTGGATTTGCATCTTGTAAATCTCGGGATAGGTGATCCCCAATCTCACCCCTCGATGGCCCAGCATGGGGTTAACCTCCATCATTTCCTTAACCTTCCGGAGGGTTATCTGCTGCTTCCGGATGAGCTTTTTATCGAGTTTCTTTTCTTTAATCTCGACAATGTCCGTCACCACGTGGTCGAGGAGCCCGAGCGATTCCCGGGAGGAGGGATCCAAAAACTTCATCGCCTCAGAGATATTTTCCATGGTGGAGAACGCTTCCTCCACTTCCTCCAGCTTTCTCAATTCGTCGGATAGTTCCTCAGCGGAGGGGAGAAATTCATGGAGCGGCGGGTCGAGGAGGCGAATCGTGACCGGCATTCCCGTCATGGTCCTTAGGATTTCCTTGAAGTCGCCGCGCTGCATGGGAAGAAGTTTTGCAATCGCCTCTGCTCTCTTCTCCTTCGACCCTGCCAGGATCATCTCCCGTACGATGGGAAGCCGGTCCGAGGCGTTGAACATTCTCTCGGTCCGGCAGAGGCCGATTCCTTCCGCGCCCAGCTGCCTTGCTCTGATCGCTGCCTCAGGGGTGTCGGCGTTGGCCCGGACCCCCACTGTTCTCATCTCATCTGTCCAGCTTAAAAGCACGAGGAGGTGTTTGCTGATTTCGGGATCTACGGTCGGGACCTCTCCGAGATAGACCTCGCCCTTGGAGCCATCGATCGTGATGACATCTCCTTCTTTGATGTGGAGGTTTTTGATAAAAGCCTCTCTGCCTTTTAGATCGATTCGAAGCTCTTCGCAGCCCGAGACGCAAGGTTTCCCCATGCCTCTGGCGACCACTGCCGCGTGGGAAGTCT
Source organism: Thermodesulfobacteriota bacterium (assembly GCA_035319625.1). Classification (GTDB taxonomy): domain Bacteria; phylum Desulfobacterota; class BSN033; order BSN033; family UBA1163; genus UBA1163. Next base: position 14,447 of record DATHCH010000275.1, on the reverse strand, counting down.
TCCCTCCACGACTTGTCAGAATTCCTTCCGAGGCAAAGAATCCGTGGATATCTTCGGGTTTGGTCTCCTCTCGAACCAAGATGACCTTGTGGCCGAGTTTTCCAACTCGTTCCACCTCATCGGCGTCGAAGATGGCTTTTCCGGATGCCGCACCCGGGGAAGCAGGCAGGCCGGTAGCGATAGCTTTTCCCTTGAAACTGGGGTCGATCCGCTTATGGAGGAGTTGTTCCAACTCTTGAGGCTTCAACCTCAGGACAGCTTGTTCTTTTGTGATGAGCTTTTCAGCCACCATCTCTCTCGAAGTACGAACGACCGCCTGAGCGTTCATCTTCCCGTTTCGCGTTTGAAGGATGTAGAAGTTGCCTTTCTCCACGGTAAACTCAAAGTCCTGAACCTCATGAAAATGTCCTTCCAGCGCTTTTCTGATCCGCTCCAGTTCCCGGTAGATTTTTGGCATTTCCTTCTTCATTTCCTGGAAGGGTTTAGGTGTCCGGATGCCTGCGACCACATCTTCACCCTGAGCATTGACAAGATATTCGCCGTAGAGGACGTTCTCTCCTGTGGCCGGGTCTCGGGTGAAGGCGACCCCTGTCGCCGAGTCAAAACCCATATTTCCAAAAACCATGGTACACACATTGACGGCGGTTCCGTTCGCCATGTCGGGGGTGATGTTGAATTCCCTCCGATAGTCGACTGCCCTCTTTCCCATCCAGGATCTAAAGACTGCCTCAATGGCGAGTTCCAGTTGGACGATCGGATCTTCCGGGAAGGGAATTCCCGTCCTCTTTTTAATCCATCTCAGATATTGCTTGCAGATATCCTTGAGGTGATCCGCGTCGAGATCCGTATCGTCCTTGACGCCCGCTCTCTCCTTTGTCTCGTTAAGGATTCGGTCAAGCTCCTTTTCTTCCACACCGAGGGCGATCTTTCCGAATAGCTGAATAAATCTCCGGTAGGCATCGTAGGCGAATCTCCCGTCAGAGGTGATCTCGATCAACCCCTCAAGGGTTTCATCGTTTAAACCCAAATTGAGAATGGTGTCCATCATCCCCGGCATAGAGATCGCGGCACCCGACCGGACGGAGAGGAAGAGGGGATTTACACCACTTCCAAACTTCTTACCCGTTTTTTCCTCGACCTTCTTAAGGGCGGCCTGGACCTCTTCCGTCAGGCCTTCAGGGAGTTTCTTTTTGCTCTGGTAGTATTGGAGACAGGCCTCTGTGGTGACAATAAATCCAGGCGGAACAGGAAGCCCCATACGGGTCATTTCAGCCAAACCCGCTCCCTTCCCTCCGAGGAGTTTCTTATTTGACCCATCTGCCTCTTCGAAGAGGTAAACATATTTTGGACTCTTCATAATCTTCCCCTCTCCTTCGTTCGCTCAGAGGAGCGAGAGAAAGTGAATGGACCGTTTAAGTTTAGGCTACTCATAATTGATTGAAAAATCAATCTCTTCCCTTCTACCAGTTTATCAATATCGCCCTTGACCCTGTTCTGATAAGAGGTTAATATTCATTACTTAGTCAAATTTATCTTATCCAAATTAAGCATATTCCTAAAGGGAAACAATCCATTCCCTTCGGCACCATTTGACGGCGGGGTTACCCCCTTAGATAGATTAATGATTTCAGCGTGTCATGTGAATCCAAGGATTTCCCAAAAAGGAATATCCGTTATTTTTGCTTATCTCGCAGGGTTGACAAGGAAAATAGGTTCAGATAGATTGATATTATTATAACCCACGGAGGGGACCATGGGTAAAAAACCTTACATTTTATGGTTTGATGAAATTGGACTGAGCGATCTTCCCATCGTCGGAGGAAAAAATGCCTCCCTGGGAGAGATGCGAAAGGAACTGACGAAACAAGGGGTGAACGTCCCCAACGGATTCGCTGTGACGGTCAATGCCTACCATTCTCTTTTGGATGAAGGGATTGTACAGGACTGGCATGATGTTAAGGGCAAAACAAAGATTAGAGAAGGTATTCAAGAAATACTTTCTGACCTCGATGTTGAAGACGTGGAAAATCTTTCAGAGAGAGGAAGCCGGGTCCGGAGGCTTATCCATAGTTTGGAGTTTCCCAGGGAGATCGTTGAAGAAATTGTGAAAGCCTACCGGAAGCTGTGCAAGGAGTACGGGGACGATACGGATGTGGCGGTCCGTAGCAGCGCCACGGCCGAGGACCTTCCTGGTGCAAGTTTTGCCGGTCAACAGGAGACCTATCTTAATGTCCGCGGGGAGTACGCGTTGATTCAGGCCTGCAAGCGATGTTTTGCCTCCCTGTTTACCAACCGCGCCATCTCTTACAGAACCCACAAAGGGTTTGACCACTTTCAAGTCGCTCTCTCCATCGGTGTTCAAAAGATGGTGCGCTCCGATAAGGCCTGTTCCGGCGTGATGTTCACCATTGATACGGAATCCGGCTTTTCAGACGTAGTGTACATCACAGGGGCGTATGGATTAGGGGAGAATATCGTCCAGGGAGTCATCAATCCCGATGAATTTTATGTATTCAAGCCCTGCATCAAAGGAGATTATAAACCTATCATTCAGAAAACCCTGGGGACCAAAGAGATCAAAATGATCTACACGCTCGAGGGAGAGGGGTCCACCAAGAATATTCCTGTCTCCGCTCAAGAAAGGGCAGATTTTATCCTTGAGGATGAGGAGATCATTCAGCTCGCACAATGGGGGATGAAGATCGAAGAGCACTACTCCAAAAAAGGAGGAAGCTACATGCCCATGGATATTGAGTGGGCCAAAGACGGTATTACCCAGCAACTCTTTATCCTTCAGGCAAGGCCAGAGACGGTAAAATCCCAGCAAGCCATGAATGTCCTGGAGACCTATTCCTTGAAAGAGAAGGGCAGGGTGTTGGTACAGGGGAAGAGTGTCGGTGAGAAGATTGGCGCCGGGCCCATCAATGTGATCACCAGTGCGAGAGAGATAGAAAGGTTTAAGAAGGGAGAGATATTGGTTACCCAGATGACAGACCCCGACTGGGAACCCATTATGAAAATTGCCTCCGGCATTGTGACCGACCGGGGAGGAAGGACTTGCCATGCGGCCATCATCAGCCGGGAGCTCGGTGTTCCCTGTGTGGTGGGAACAGGGGACGGAAGTGAAATTTTAAAAGACTATCGAAGTGCCACTGTTTGTTGTGCACAAGGGGAGACGGGATTGGTTTTCGAAGGGATCCTCGATTATGAGGTAAGGCACTTCGATATGGCACATCTGGAGAAGCCTCAAACAAAAATCATGATGAACGTAGGAAATCCGGACAATGCCTTCCACCTCTCCTTTATTCCCAACGATGGGGTAGGTCTGGCAAGACTGGAATTCATTATCAATAATTTTATAAGAATCCACCCCATGGCGCTTGTCCGATTCGATTCAATCAGCGATAGTCATGCCAAAAAGGAGATTGAACAGTTGACCATCGGGTATGAAGATAAAGAGGCCTTCTTCGTTGATAAGTTGGCTCAAGGGGTGGCCAAGATTGCTGCTGCTTTTTATCCTAAAGATGTCATAGTGAGATTGAGTGATTTTAAGAGCAATGAGTACGCCAATCTCATCGGTGGGACCGAATTTGAGCCTGTTGAAGACAACCCCATGATTGGTTTCCGGGGAGCCTCCCGATATTATGACGAAGCGTATCAGGAAGGGTTTTCTCTTGAATGCAAGGCGATGAAAAAGGTTCGGAATGAAATGGGTCTTGTCAATGTAAAATTGATGATCCCCTTCTGCAGGACGGTGGAGGAGGGGAGGTTGGTCATAGCTGAGATGAGAAAGCACGGTCTGATCCAGGGGGAAAATGGCCTCGAAGTCTATGTGATGTGTGAGATCCCCAGCAATGTGATCATGGCGGATGAATTTGCTGAGATATTTGATGGTTTTTCCATCGGATCGAATGATCTGACCCAGCTGATGTTGGGATTGGATCGTGATTCGGAGAAAGTTTCTCATATCTTCGATGAGCGGGATCCGGCTGTGAAAAAGATGGTGAAATTGGTGATTGAAAGAGCCAAGAAGAATGGAAGGAAGATTGGTATCTGCGGCCAAGCTCCCAGCGACTATCCGGAGTTCGCCGAGTTTCTGGTCCAGTGTGGCATCGACAGCATCTCCCTCAATCCTGACACGGTCATCAAGACGACCGACAGGATCTTGCAAGTGGAGAAGGAACTGCGGATTCCCCGGAGAAAAGATTCTGAGAAGAAGGCTCTGGCGGCAAATTAAGGAGATACCTCTTTTTTACGATTAATTCGTTTCTCCTCCAAATGGAAATCCTGCTTCACATCTGTTGTGCCAACTGTGCGATCTATCCTCTTGAGCGAATGAAAGAAAAGGGGGATGATGCCACCGGATACTTTTTCAACCCCAACATCCATCCTTTTCAGGAATATCAAAAAAGACTGGATGCATTGAAACAATACTCAGGGAAGGTGGGCCTGGAGGTTATCTATCGGGATGAATATCTCCTTGAGGAGTTTTTAAGAAATGTATCCTATCGAGTAGAGGAGAGGTGTCAATATTGTTATATGGTTCGGCTTGAAGCGACCGCTCGAGAGGCCAAGAACAAGGCGTTTGATGGATTTTCAACAACCCTTCTCCAAAGTACCCATCAAAGTCATGCTTTAATCAAAGAAACTGGGGAGCGCATTGCCCAGGAGATTGGAATTCCATTCTATTATGAAGATTTTCGGCAGGGATGGAAGAGAGGGGTGGAGGTTTCCAAGGCGATGGGATTATACCGCCAGCAATACTGCGGCTGTATCTACAGTGAAAAAGAAAGATATACTGGGAAAATGTCAAATGACAAAGTTCAAAGTTCAAAGGAACTCCAAAATCCAAATAGGAAAATATATGAGTTATAAGAAAGGACTGGCAGGTTTGGAGAGATGATCATTGAGTTTGCAAAAACTCTTGAGAGGAATGAAATCAACTGTCCGCTCATCGGTCAATTAGTTGAGGCCGGTACAAGTGTTGAAGCGAATGACATGGAGGCGGATGGCGTGGAGTCTAAGAGAGACTTTAGGCATAAGATCGCAATTTCCAAAAAAGAAGCAAAGGAAACGAAGCATTGGCTGAGGATGATTCGAAAGGGAAATCCCACTAAGGCAGTGGAATGCCATAAACTCTGGCAAGAGGCTCATGAACTGACACTGATTTTTTCTTCAATCTTTTTGTCAAAAAAGTGCTAAGGATTTTGAAATTTAAATAGTTTGACATTCCTTTGAACTTTGGATTTTGTCATTTGAACTTGTCTTGGGGGATTAGATGTTTGGGTTTAGCGCCTTAGGCAAGACGCTCATTCTTCTTGGGGTTTTTATTATTCTGGTCGGTCTTTTTTTGCTTATTGGAGAGAAGATTCCTTGGGTGGGCAGACTACCCGGAGATATCATCATTCGAAAAAAGAATTTCACTTTCTACTTTCCGATTGTTACCTCCATCGTTATCAGCATCGTCCTCACCTTATTTTTTATGCTGTTTAGAAAATAGTCCAGTGATTATGGATTTCGTATTCCGAAGCTAAGCGGCAACGTCTTTGAGGATCTCCACCAGCATCTTCATCCCGAATCTCAGATTTTCCAAAGCAATCCGTTCATCATTTCCGTGCTCCGTCTTCAATTCGGTCTCAGTCAATCGAAAGGGGCAAAAATCATAAGTGATGACCCCTTCTTCTCTGAGAAAGCGGCTGTCCGTAGCTCCTGAGAGAAGCAAAGGGACCACGGGGCAGCCCGGGTCGTTCTTTGCAGCGAATCTTTGAATAGCCTGGAAAAGATCCGTATCCAAAGGAGAAGGAGGAAAAGAGCGACTTTCCGAAACCACCTCCACCTCAATTTCATCTCCTAATTGTTTTTTGACCTCTTTTAGGAAATCTTCTTTGGAAGAGCCGGGGATGAGGCGACAATCGAGAGAGGCTGTTGATTCCGAAGGGATCACGTTGATTTTGCTTCCGCCTTGGAGAATGGTGAGGGAGATGGTATCCCGCACGATGGCATTAAAGATCGGGTTAGATGTTAAGCGCTTTGAAAAGGCCGGGTCGCTAAGTCCCTTCTCAATATCCTCGAAAAATTTTCTGTCAGCAGGGGGCTGTTTAGGAGCTATCTTTAGGAAATATTCCTTCACCACGGGAAGGATGTTGTAAGGCGTTTCCCATTTTGTAACCCTCTCCAAAGCCTCTACAAGTTTCACATTGGGATTGTCGGAATGAGGCATTGAGCCATGGCCTGAGGTTCCTTTCGCCATTACCTCAAGTTGGAAGAGAACCTTCTGCCCGTTTGAGATCCCATACCGATCTGCTGTCCCGTCCTCATTAAGGGTGATGGGTCCCCCTTCATTGAGGGCGTACTCCGCTTCTCCCAAGGACGAAACATTTTCTATGGCCCACTCAACGCCCCAACCTCCTCCCGTCTCTTCATCTGCCCCAGCAAAGAAGAGAACGTCTCTCTTGAAAGGAACTTTCTCCCGTTTCAGAATTAGAAGGGCCATCATCTCTATAATCCCCATGGATTTATCGTCAAGAGCTCCACGGCCATAGAGATATCCGTCTTGGATCGTTCCCGCAAAGGGATCGACCTTCCAATGCTCTTTTTCAGCCGGCACCACATCGATGTGGTTGAGAAGAAGGATGGGTTTCTTTTTCCCATTCCCCTTCAAGGTGGCGAGGATACTCCCCCGGCCGGGTGAGGGCTCGAAAACCTGATATGGAATCCTCTCCGTATCGAAAATTCTTTTGAAAAACCTCGCTCCTTGAATTTCATTTCCAGGCGGGTTGACCGTTTGAATACGGATATATTCCTGAAGATGATGGGTTGCTTCCTGCAAAAGTTTATCCCAATCCATAGTGAACTCCCGTAAATACGTGCTCGTGACTCGTGCTGGTGATTCGTAATAGATTCGTTATTAGAAGTTTCAGTGACACCATCCACTGACACTATTTACTAACACCTTCTGTTAATTCTCTCCGAATAGCGGGACAAATTTAAACTGGTTTACATCCACTAGGCCTTTATCGGTGATTTTCAATTCTGGAATCACCGGCAGCGATAAGAAGGAGAGTGTCATAAACGGGTCTGGGATTTTGCATCCAAGATTCTTGGCAGCGCGATGGAGGGCTTCTAACCGAAGATTGACTTGAGCAACAGTGCCTTCTGACATCAGGCCCGCTATGGGCAGGGGAAGGGAGGCTAACACCTTTCCGCTCAGAACCACTGACAACCCACCTTTCATGGCTTGAATGGTTTCCGCTGCTTTGATCATATCCTGGTCGTTTGTCCCCACAATGACCAGGTTATGCGAGTCGTGGGCCACGGATGAACCGATGGCCCCTTTCTTTAGGCCAAACCCCTGAACAAAACCAATTCCAACATTTCCCGTGGCTTTATGCCGTTCAATCACTGCAATTTTAAGGATATCCTCTTTGATGTCGGGGTAAGCCACTCCGTCTTTCAATAGGATTTTCTTCGTTATTTTTTTTGTGACGATTTGACCTGGTATGAGCTGGATGATTTTGGCAAGGGACTGGTCACTTCGGAGAAGGAAGGCGTCCTTTTTAAGAGGCTTGATTCGAACGGACCCTTTCACACCCGGACCCTTCGCTTTTCGGAGGGGAGGGAAGAGCATTCTACCATTCTCAGCAACCAATTTCCCATTTTTAAAGACCTTCTTAATTTGAAATCGTCCCAGATGATCGAACGTCACGATGTCAGCCCGACAACCCGGTGCGATGGCTCCGAGATCATCCAGCCTGAAATATTCGGCGCTGTTTAGTGTTGCCATTTGAATCGCAAGAATGGGATCGAGTCCCCATCGAATGGCCTGTCTCACCATGGAATCGATATGGCCCTCCTCGATGAGTTCTCTGGGATGACGGTCATCGGTGACGAAAAGAAATCGCCTTGAATTCTTAGAAGTGACAAGAGGAATGAGATCCCTCAGATTTCTCGCCGTCGTTCCTTCTCTGATCATAATCCACATACCATTTTTTAATTTCTCCTTGGCCTCTTTGGGAGTGGTGCATTCATGGTCAGATCGAATTCCTGCAGTCAGGTAAGCATAAAGCCCCTTTCCTGAAAGCATGGGGGCATGGCCGTCCATTCGCTTTCCCCTTGCCATCTCAATTTTCTTGAGGACTTCCGGATCCCCGAAGATGACGCCCGGGAAGTTCATCACCTCTGCTAGTCCGATGGCCCAGGGTTCCTTAAGTAGAGGCTTTAAATCGGTTGCCTTAAGAATAGCTCCGGATGTTTCCATATGTGTGGCTGGAACGCAGGAAGGGAGCATCAGGAAGACATTGAGAGGGACGTTTCTCGCCGATTCCGCCATAAAGCGTATACCCTCTCTGCCGAGGACGTTGGCGATTTCATGAGGATCGGTGACGACAGAGGTGGTTCCGTTAGGAAGAACGGCTCGGGCGAATTCTGGGATGGTTACCATGCTCGACTCAATATGGACATGACCATCGATCAACCCAGGGCAGAGAAAATCGCCTTTTACATCGATCGTCTTTCTGGCCTGATAATCTCCGAAACCGACGATCACGCCGCCGAAAATGGCCACATCCTTTTCTTCAATCTGACCTGAGAAGACATCCACAACTCTGCCGTTTTTGATCAGGAGATCGACCATCCCATCACCCGAAGCGATCCGGATCCTCTCTTTTAGCGATGCCATGTCCTCATTTCCTCCCTATAATTCTCATAACAAATCTCTTATTGGTGATCAAGGAATTTATGAGAGGAAGATGGTTCTTAAGTAAGGAGAGAATAGTGAGAGCTTCGAGTTCTTGGGTTAGGGCAACGGCTACCAAGCCCGTTTGGTATAAGGAACGATGGACTGTGAACAAAAAGGTGATACACCGTTCATCGTTTGCCGTTCGTCGTCACAGATGCATGTCAAGACGGTTGGCTTAACTTATTGCCCTGGAAGCTTTTTTATCTTATTTTTTAATGATGGAGTATGGTGTAAAGGAGGGAAAGAAAGATGGCTCAGGTTGAATTGACCTCCCAGGATATCGATACATTGCAGGACATTCTTCAAAACCACCTCTCGGAACTCAGATGGGAAATTGCTTTTACTCACAAGAAGGACATTGTTAAATTCCTTCAAAACAGAAAAGAGTTCATAGAGGATTTTATCCAGCGATTGCAGAAAGTAAAGGAATCTGAAACGGGAAGAGCATAGTCTAACAACACAAACACCATTTTAGGGAGTTGGGTTCACGGTTTCCAGCGGTTGCATTTCGTAGAAGGAATTTCCTGCACCTTTTATATCGCAATTAATAGCAGGAAAAAGGGATAGGTAAGAAACCGGGTTATCGCTCTCACGTACTCTTCACTTTAAGACCAGCGCCTTAGTTCACGATTATCGTTTCTGGCCTGCGGAGTACTATCGAGTCGCCTTTCCTGGAGAAGCAATCGGCGCAGGGTTCTCAAGTGGTTCAAAATTCGGCGACTGTTAGCCATGTGCTGACTCAGTTTCGCCAGGTTAGCGGAGATAAGCTGGAGGGCTTTCTTGCTGCGTCCCGAACGGTTGCCATCCGACAGCGCGATGTCGGCATCCACGTCGCGCCTGGATTGGTCGATCGCTTCGATCAACAGTTTCACAAACTGCTCTGCGCTTTCAATGTTGTCAAATGGAGTCTCTGGCCTGTAGCTCATGCCGTTTTTGACCCTTCGACTACTGCACCGTCGCCTGTCGAATTTAATCTGAGTCTACTCCATACCACAATCAGGATTAAAACAAGATTAAAAAAGAATTAGAAATTTCTAATTTCTCTTGACCTGCTGAGCAATTGACGTCAGAGGTCGCAGAGAGAATAGAACACGCTAAAGGAGATTTCATTTTTAAGTTGACCTCTTTGTTTCCTTTTTTCTCGACATCGATTTGATAGCAAGATAAGGGAGGAGAAAAAATAGAATAATGCTTATCTTAAAAAACCCCATCCCAAAGTAATTAATCAAGTCGAAGTCGCGTTTGCCGACATTGAACCACCTTGCATTCAACTTGAACATCCAAGCAGGGGCAATCAAATAGAGAAAGAACCACAGTAGCAAGAATGCCAGACCAAAGAGAAATGATGTGAGCAGTATCGTAGCCACTGTCTGAAGAAAGACATCGTTACGTTCATTATTTTCCATGGCCAATTTTCCACCTCCGTATTGTCTTTCCCAACCGTTCATTGGTATTGCTTTAGGGGAAAACATTACCTTCAAATTCTATTTTACTATATTCAACTCGGCAAGGGAACTCTTTGTACTCTTTAACTTTGAGGAGGAGTTTCGGCTATATGCCCCGTTTCATGCTCCATCTACGAGTCTTCAATCCAAGGTAACCTTCAACGTTGATAATTATGAATTGACCCTCCCCCGAATTGATAGACACACCTAAAAATTTGTATCATTGAGTAGGAGGTGCCTATGGGGGAAAAGAATCGTCATTTCAGCCGTGAGTTCAAGCGAGATGCAGTGCAGTTGGTCACAGAGAAAGGGATGCCGGTAGGTAAGGTAGCCCGAGAGCTTGATATTCATCCTAATCTGCTTCATCTATGGAGGAGAAGGTTCTTAGCTAAAGGGGATAAAGCCTTCGTTGGGAAGGGCCGTGTCACGCCAGAGGAAGCGGAAGTAAGGGGGCTCCGGAAGGAATTAGAAAAGGTGAAGGAAGAGAGGGACATTTTAAAAAAAGCCTTGGCCGTATTCTTACCGACCTAAGGGGATTTTTCTTGCACGTGCTTCTAGCTTTTCGGCCTCGTGTTCTCTGCCAAGCTTCTTGTAACACTTGGCCATATTCGCACAGATGTTGGCCACATTAGGGTGGTTTGGCCCTAGAGTCTTCTCTGCTATGGTCAGAGACCGTTTGTAAAGAGGCTCCGCCTCCCCATACTTACCCTGAGCATAACAAAGTAGCCCCAAATTGTTCAGCGTGGTCGCTGGTGTAGTGATTCATAAATAACTTGATATATATGGAGGTCCTTCATAAGGTGACCTAATTGAGTGAGCATCATCTTAAAAAAGGATGCTCACTCTTTGTTTTGTTATCATTGGGGACGACGAAGGTTATCAACGCTAGAGTGTAGCAGATGCTTGTCGAAGCTCAAAATAGATTTAAGAGCCGTGATCCGTTTGTGGATGAACCTCTAAAGACTGACTGGTCAGATTTTTCATTTTGACAAGTGTTTTAATCCGTTCTAGCCAAAATATTTATTGATTACACCGTTAGAATTACATCTTCCAGAATTACTACCTACTTCGCTTCTCCAAAAGCAAAGTAAACCATTTCCATGTCTAAACCCTTTGAGTCAACCTGGGGTATTTTAGGTATCGCTGAGAATTTGCCAAATCCTAATTTCGCGGTTACTGCTGCCGCAAGAGCGTGGATGATATCGTCCGTTGCTACCTCACTCCGTCTGTAAGCTGTTAGCGCCTCATTAATGATGGCTTCTGTCTTCGGGTAAACATACCCCAGAACCCTCTGCCGTTCAAAGAAGCCTTCTTGCTTCTTTTTCGAGTATTGCATTGGACGGCCTCCGGATAAAGCCCAAAAGCATATCTCAGGATGAATTTCTCTTATTATTTTCCTTGCGAGTATGTCTTTACAATCCTTGAGGTACACCATTTAATCCTACCGGTGCCTAAAACACTACGTTTTTCAATGCTTCTTGCGAGAAATCATTTGGATTTTTAGTATAATGAATCATTGACACTCGAACAATATCAGTTAATTCAAAAAATATATCAGGAGTAAGATCATTTGTTTTTCCAGCGTGAACAAGTGCAGATCGAATATCATAAGCTTTATCTACCTTCTCGAAAATATCCTTAGCTTGTCCATAGCCCAACTTGCTTAGTAGTTTCGCAGCTCTTATACATAGGCGAAATTTGAGCTCCTGCTCCAGGTTAGGCAAGAATAAGCTTTCGAGAGAGATGGCCAAAAGAAGGAAGCGAATATCAATACTTACTTGTCCGCCTTGCAGTGCTCTATCATATAGATTAGCAAGAAGTTTGAATTTTTCACTACCTTGCCTATCCTCGATTAACTTAAATATCTTTTGAATTTCTGTTAAATCGGCAGCGGTAAGAGATAGGTAATCAAAAGGTCCGTGAATAGGCATACTATAGTGGAAGTGTACATCAGTTTCATTTTCCCGAAAGCCAAGATAACCGCCGGTTGAGGTTGGTTTGAAAAGCTTAAAAGAGAGATTTAACCTTTGTATTACATGATCTGGACTATCCGAGCATTCTATTATCAAGACGTAATTTGAGGCAAATATATCACTGGATCCGTTGAGTAGGCCATGAACAAGCCAATTACTATGTGCATATCTTCCTTTCTTACTCTGTGAAGGGCTCCAATCATTTAAGCCCAAGTAGCCAATGGGGGTAGCCCTAAAAGTGAAATCAATATCCTTCAGTCCAAAAAATTCCTCCCTCTCGCTCGTAGTAATTTTTCTCAGCTCTATTTCAGGACTTATTTCAAAAGGATCCAAATAATCATTTTTCAAAACAATGGGGTAATAGTATTTATTCTTCACTTTAGGTAGATCCATTCTGAGCCTCTATTTATAGGAAAATTCGTCCAAAATGGATTTGCTATGAGTTATAGACCATTGAGAATTTCTGACTGTAATATACCTCATTTTAATAAAAGAGGAAAGCTTTCAGCAAGAACTCAACGACTCTGCCCATCCCTTCCTTGCAATCTGAAGATCCCAGGTCACTGTGTATAGAAAGCTTGTGGGATGCTGACTTAAAAACCTTGGAATATCCGACCATATCTAAACACCACACTGAGTTTGAGAACCCTCCCAGAACGATTCTTACTTCCAATCTCTCTCTCATCGCAGAACATATAAATACTAGATCAATACCAATTCAATACAGGAAGGAGGAATATCTATGTGGAAAAAGAAGAAGGTTAAACCAGAGCAGTTGGCGGTAAATGTTTCTGAAGAGACTCGAAGGAAGATTGAGGAAGAGTCTGAGGCAGAAGACATTAGCATGTCAGCTTGGATAGGGCGAGCAATCGAAATGTATTTTGAGACGAAAAATAACGAAGGGAGGGTAGCAAAATGATGAACAGATACTTCGATGGGACAACTTATGATTCCGAAAGGCTCTTAAAACAACTAGACTCAATGGAAGAGGAGAAGGGGAGCGGCCCAAAGGAAATAAGGCTCAGATTTAGTGAGAGGCAATACGAGAAACTGAAATTCTTCGATGGCCTTGAGCTCAAAGAAAAGCTGAATATCATGTATGGCGTGATTGATTTCATAGTAAGGCAGGTCAAGAATGGTGTTGACATTTAAAAGTGAGTCTTGCGAGCTCCTAAATCTTTGGCAAGATTCGTTGGATTGGTGTGAGTGAGTAATGGGGTAGACTGGATCAGGGATTTTGGGAGGTTTACTTTGAAGGTCAAAATACTGTCCTTCAACACAGGAAATACGGTATTTCCCGTATTTACTTTCAGAAGTCCCTCAAATAATTCTGTGTTAATAGAATATTACTCAGAAGAGGGTGTGGTTTTAAGGCTTCTGTCATGGGGAAAATTCAAACTCAGAAAGGAGAAAAGGTATGAAACTGAGGGCATTGTTCTTAATTCCAGTGTTGGTGTTGGCGTTAGCGTTCATTAGCACTAACGGTTTTGCTGTTAGCTCTGGGAAGACTGTGGAGTTTAAAGATGGATCGGCTGGCAACGTGGTATTTAGCGGTAGCGTCCACGCAGAGAAGGGTCTAAAATGCGCGGACTGCCATCCCAAAATTTTTCCAATGAAAAAACCCACTGAGGAGCTAAAAATGTCGGATATGAATGCCGGCAAATACTGTGGCGAATGCCACGACGGGAAAAAAGCTTTCGCTACGAACAATCCCGTTGATTGTTCGAAATGCCACAAGAAGTAAGCCCGCTTATAGATGGGAGAGAACCTGGTTGCTTAGGATCCTATGCCCTTTAGGTAATGGAGAGGAGTCTTTCCATCCATGACGAAACTCTACCGGAAGCCCCTATTGAAGCGGCGGATGATGTGGCTCTTATCCTGAAGGAAACAATGGAGGACGCTGGAAGGGTTTTACTGAAGACTGTCCCGGTTGAGGCTCAGATGGTTGTTGGGGGCACTTGGGCTGACAAATGACACTTGTTTTTGTGATACTTTGATCCTGACTTTGATGGATTACTGGTTTATTGTTTGACCGGTCGGCGGTAACTTCGCCTACCCACAAATCTTCGATAAGATGGACGGCGGAAGCTGAGATAGAGTTAGCTTCTCATTTTCTAAACCTCTCATGGCAAACCACGCAGGCATCCATGATTTTATACGTCCGGTCTTTAACAATCTCCTTAGGTGCCCTGGACGAAACTTAAGTTGACGGTGGCCGTCCCTCCTGAATTGTCGACTAGGTTAAGCTGCTAACGTTTCACTCAGGTTCTTCTCCGCAAAGTACCTCTTCCC
>DATHCH010000274.1:0-4485 GCA_035319625.1 Thermodesulfobacteriota bacterium | reverse complement strand
AGAATTCCCACCCATCCTCTCCTCCCTTGCGATCTATTTTGGCACCTCCCAATCCATCTCGTCCGTGGACAGAATAGGCGTAAACCGGTTTTCCTACCAAAGGTTGACCAGCCCCCTTGGCAATAAGCGGTTTATTTCTGGGTTGGATCAGAGAAAGGACCTTCTGGATATTTTCAAAAACTTGTTCTACCGGGACATTCCCAGTCACTCCGGTTACTGCCTTTACATCCAATTCTGGTGAATGGAATGCGAGGATTAAAGCCAGGGCATCATCCACCCCCACATCACAATCAACCATTACTTTCTTCAGCATTGTCTCGTTACCTCATACAGGAATTAAGGCGCCGAAGAGAAAGACTTTTCATTATTCAATCATTTCCTTCCTGGCGCAACCATAACCCTACGTGGAGCACTCCACCTCCCTCTCAAGACTTGTCCTAATGGTGATTGATGGAAAGTTTTGTTGGAGCATCGGAAGCAGTCTCTTGCTGATTGTGACGCAGTCTCTCTCCGAGAGAGGGGACTCGTATAAATGTTAGAAGAAGATTCTCAAACATAACCATTATACCTCAGAGGATGCGTGGCCGATGTCAGTTTTTTCCAAGAATGACCCAAGGGGGATTTTGAGTTGACACCCTTGAGGAAAGGTTTATAATATTTTTATCTTCGTGGTTGTTTTTAAAATCCTTAGCCTCCTGGGTGTCTATGGACCATTTTAGAATTGATCAAAAGCTTTTGGAGTCCATCACGGCTAATCTGAAAAGAAAGGGCTGCGTCCTTTCCCCCGAGGAGATGACCGGGGCGGTAGACATGGTCACAGAAGAGGTGATCTACCGATACGTAGACCGGTTGATCAGTCAGACCGAGACCATCCTCGAGATTAATCCGACTCTAACCGAAAAGGAGATTCTCGAAATCGTTGCCAAAAACGTGGTGGAATTTATCGGAGCAGAGGCAGCAAGTATACGGATCTACGATCCTGGAAAGGAGGAGATGATCTCTTTCGGATCTTACCCCAGCCAAGCGGAGGATCGTGAGGCAACCATCCCCTTTGAACATACGATCGCCGGCGAGGTCGTGAAGACGCATCGGGCCTATTTTGTGCCCAATATTTTAAAAGAGGAAAAGTACAAAAATAAGGAAAAAGTTCAAAAATACGGGATCCAATCCATGTTGGCCATCCCGATCTCCATCCCCCGGTTCTCTCTCAGGGATGTGGATACTGAAGGAGCGCTCCAGATTTACTACCGGGATAAAGACAAGACATTTACTCCTTTGGAGGTTAAGATCGCCGAGATGCTTTCAAGGCGGGTGAGCTACGTTATTGCCAGAAAACGCATCGTGGACCTGCAGAAATTGAATTTGACGAAGGATAAGATCGTGGAGCAGATCTTCGTGAAGCTGGGGCGACGAGAGGGGATTAAGATGAGGGATGTCTTCAACCTGGTCATCCCGGAGTTGGTGGACATCATGCGGATCCAAAGGTGTTCCCTCTTCTCCGTTGGCGAAGATCGGAGCCATGCCGTTTTGGAAGCCGGCTATCCAGAGATACAGCATGGGATCGGTAAGATCTTCTCCGTCAAGGATGAACCCTATATTGATGCCGTGGTGAACCAGGTTGGTCCTTTCGGTGAGTTTGAGAATGAGAAGATTCTTCCTTCTTATATTCTCATCCACAACCCGCAGGAAAGCCATCTCCTCCCTCCAGACCTCAAGCGATTTCTCGAAATCCAGCAAATCCATTCTGTTCTTTATATCCCTCTGAAGGTGAGCGATGCCGTCAACTATTTCTTGGTCTTCGACGCCCAGGCCCACCACCGAAAATTTACAGACGAAGACATCGAGATTTTCACCTTTTTTGGCAAGGAATTGATGAAGGGGCTGAGGCTGGAAAAGATGGACGATATCCTTCATGATTTTAAAAATCCGGCCATTGCCGTAGCTGGATTCGCTAAAAGGATCCAGAAGATCCTGGAAGACGGGGAGTTTCCATCCAAGAGAGAAAAGGTGGCTCAGGCCCTGGATATTATTCTGAAGGAGACATCCCGTATTCAAGAGTTGGCCCTGACCCTCCACGGAGAGGGAAGAGAAGAAACGGTCGATTTGACGGAGAAGCTGAAGAAGCGCTTCCTCATCAACGAGGAGACGATGAAGGAGTTGAAGCGGGAGAACGTTCACTTGAGCCAAGGCGATTTAGAATCTCCGTTGTGGATTCGATGCTACCCCCTGCACGTCGAAAGGGTATTAGACAATCTGTTCAACAACGCTTCCAATGCCATCCCTGAAGGAGGAGGGAACCTCTGCATTCGGTCCTATCGAAAAGATTCCTGGGCAGTGGCAGAAGTGACCAACACAGGGGAAATTCGAGAAGAGGATAGAGACCGGTACCTCCTTGGCGAAGGGAGGGGCAGAGGGCTCCACATTACCACCCGATTGGTCAAGCGGATGAAAGGAAAGATGGAGGTAGAGTCAGGGGAAGGTAAGACGACCTTTCGGGTGATGTTCCCTTCCGTCGAACAATAAAAACACCGTTTTAATTCCTCTTGTCCCTTTCATACGCAAGAAGGGTAGGGATACGGGTTTGAAATTCAGCGGGGGAATGTCTTATAAGACCTTCATAAGGAATTTTTGTGAGAAATTTCTTGACAATTCTTTGACGAGTGGTTAGATATTTTGGAAAAAATCCTCTCAGCTTTGTCAATGAATAGCGTCTAAATGTTCCAAATTCAAAAACGGATGTGTTTAGGAGGTAGACCTATGCGGGGAGTCAGCCGAAGCCGGACATCTTTATCTATTTTATTCGTTGCTCTTATATTTTGTCTTGTCCTTCCGTCCTTGGTCTTTGCCCAGGAGGAGAAGAAGGATCTCAGGCCGGAACGGGGCATCGCCGTTTTCCCGGAATTCTCCGGAGTGGCTGTGCCCAGAGGAGAGACGGTTCGAATGGATTTGATCCTGGAGGATAAGGGCCGCACGGATGAGACCATTGACGTTAAGATTTCGACGATCCCAAAGGGATGGAAGGCCGCACTCAAAGGCGGAAGTTACGTGGTCTCGGGGTTATATGTTCCCAGTGGAAAGACGAAGAACTTGGCTCTCACCCTGGAACCCGATAAGACCGTGGGACCTGGAACGTACGCCTTTCAGTTCGATGCCCGGACGGCTGACGGAAAATTCACTTCCACGAACAAGCTGGATGTCGCGGTTGAGGAACGGACCGCAGGTCTGGAGGACATCCAGATTACAACGTCCTATC
This sequence comes from Thermodesulfobacteriota bacterium, assembly GCA_035319625.1. Classification (GTDB taxonomy): domain Bacteria; phylum Desulfobacterota; class BSN033; order BSN033; family UBA1163; genus UBA1163. The sequence goes on along the minus strand of DATHCH010000274.1, from coordinate 1,232 downwards.
CGGTACTCCGGGGGCAGACTGATGCCAAATTCGAGTTTTCCCTGGATATCATGAACAAGCTTGAGATGGATCGGACGTTCAACCTGGCTGCGGTCGGACCGGAAAAGTGGGAAATTAATTTCAAGCCCTCTTATGAACAGAAACAGATCTCTAGTTTCCGGATCAAGGGAGGGACGAGCCAGTCGGTGGCAGTGGAAGTCACCCCGGCGAAAGAAGCTTCCCCGGGAGATTATCCCATACTGGTGAGAGTGACGTCGGGAGAAAAAAAGGCTGAAGTCAGATTGATGGTCGTCCTGACGGGTATTTATAAGCTCGATGTAGGAACTCCCTCGGGGAACCTCTCCTTGGAGGCCATGGCGGGGAAACCGGCCAATTTTTCGCTCTTCGTAAAGAACACGGGTTCTGCGGTGAATCGAAACATCACGTTCTCTTCGTTCAAGCCTGAAAACTGGGATGTGACGTTCAAGCCGGAGAAGATTGATTCCCTCGAACCAGACGCGTTGAAACAAATTGAGGTCACGGTCAAACCAGCCACGCAAGCCCTGGTTGGAGATTATTCCGTAGGGGTCATGGTCAACGGGGAAAAGTCGGACAAGACAATTGAAATGAGAGTGACCGTGAAGGCCTCCACGGCATGGGGATGGATCGGAATCGGCATCATCATTCTCGTAATCGTCGGACTGAGCGCGCTGTTCATCTATCTGGGGAGACGCTAAATTGGAAGGACAAATTATCATTGAAGCCGAAGAGCTGACGAAGAAGTATGGAACTCAGATCGCGGTGAATCACCTCACGCTTCAGATTCAGCAAGGGGAGGTGTTCGGATTTCTCGGTCCGAACGGGGCAGGCAAGACAACGACCCTTCTCATGTTCCTGGGTCTCACCGAGCCCACCTCAGGAAAGGTTCGAGTCATTGGATTCGATCCAACACGCGAACCTCTCCGCGTGAAAGAGAAGGTGGGATATCTTCCGGAAAATGTGGGTTTCTACGACGATATGGATGCCCGGCAGAATCTCCGGTTCATTGCTCGCTTGAACCGAATCCCTGATGGGGTATCCGACAAGAGGATTGACGAATTGCTCAGAGTGGTGGGCCTTTTTGAAGAGGTAAAGAAGAAAGTGGGGACGTATTCGAAAGGGATGAGACAGCGACTCGGGATCGCGGAGGTCCTGATCAAGGAACCCAAGCTCATCTTCCTCGATGAACCGACCATCGGTCTCGACCCGGACGG
>DATHCH010000273.1:0-9172 GCA_035319625.1 Thermodesulfobacteriota bacterium | reverse complement strand
GAAAGGGCCTTTTTGATATTCTGGGAGGCAATCAATTCCATCTTGTTTTCAGGATAGCCCTCAACCAGAGGAAGGACGATGGCTGCTCTTAATTGGCCATTGATGAGGACGGGGTAACATTGGGCACTGCAGAAAGAGGGGTCTTCAGGGGTGATTTCGATTCCCTTCTTGGTCTTTAGTTCATTGAAAGATTGGAGGAATTTTGGATCAATAATCTCCAGGTTTAATGTTCCAGGATATGGATCAATGGAGAGCTTTTCTATGAACTGCCTTTTCACCCAGGGAATCCCGGTAAAATTTCCTGCTTCCCTGAGGCCTTCGACAATTCTTCCGCGAATTTTAATTCTTAATTCCTTTCTTCCTTAAATTGTTCTTCAGCTCGGGACTTCCCCAGCGGTTGAAGAGATGGTGGTTCATATTGAAAAGATCGAGGACTTTTCCGATGGTGTGGTTGATGAGATCATCAATGGTTTTTGGATGAAAATAGAAGGCAGGGACAGGAGGGAGCAGGATAGCGCCCATCCGGCTTGATTGGAGCATCAATTCGATATGGCCCAGATGGAGTGGAGTTTCACGGACGACCAGGACGAGTTTTCTACGCTCCTTGAGTGTGACATCTGCGGCCCGGATCAAGAGATTTTCATTGAAAGAATTGGCAATTCCGGAGAGACTTTTGATGGAGCATGGAATGATTACCATTCCTTCCGAAAGAAAGGAGCCGCTGGAGATACCGCCTCCCAAATCTTTTATATCATAAGAGACTTTTGCAAGAGATTTGACGTCCTCGACCTTCCAATCGGTCTCCATCCGTATAGTGTTCTCAGCAGCCTCGGTGATGACGAGATGGGTTTCTACATCAGATTTTGAAAGAACCTCGAGAAGCTTTATGCCGTAAATCGCCCCGGTGGCTCCGGAGATTCCTACTGTCAGTCTCTTCACTTCTTCTCCTTTCTCTTCAAATTTTTTAAGATTGAGGCGAGTCGGGATTTCACTTCCTTGGGAACATCCACTTTTTCAAAACCCTCTTTTTGAGGACGGGTGGCATCCATCCCTATCTTTGTGGTCAGAAATCGTTCCTTGGAAGATGGATCAATGGGCTGGCCCCGAAGGTCTGGGACCACAATTAGATCTCTGTCTCCTTGAAATCGGGTGGCCAGAGCCCATTCAACGTCCTGATCATTTTCTGGATCGACATCTTCGTCAACGATGATTGCCTTTTTAATATTGGGGAAGGAAAGGGCCAGGGTCAACGCCCTTCGGACTTCTCCTTTTTGATCTGTCCCAATGCTCATGACGGCATGGGAGCCAAAGGTCCCCGGGATCAAGTGGATCTGCTTGAGAGAGGGGATTTCCCTTTTCATCTTGGGGACAAAGTCGATACCATGGATGAGACAGAGTAGATTGTCCACTTCCAATCCCCAAGGGACAATTGCATGGAAATAAGCTCCTTTTCGGTAGCTGATGGCGGTTACATGGATCGTCGGGCTTTTTGAGAAAGTCATATAGTATCCGCTGGATTCTCCAAGGGTGCCATCTCTCTCTTTCCCTTTTGGATCGATAAAACCTTCGACGACAATTTCTGCATTGGCAGGGATATCAATATCAGCCGTCTCAGCCTTTACCATTGCCACAGGTTCACCCCTCAACCCTCCTGCCACAGAAAGTTTATCCACCCCGCGGGGTATTTTGGAAATTGAACCAATTAAGATAGCAGGGTCCAGACCGATCACTGTGGCTACATCCATCTTTCTATTTTCTTTCTTATAGTGTGCAAAAATTTCAGAGAGTGGTGGGTTAAGAAGGGAGATACCCAACTCATTCTTTCCCCTAACCTCCATCCGGTGCAGTCCCCGCCCAATCACTCCATTCTTGGGATCTCTGGCTGAGGTGATTCCTGAAGTAATATAGGGGCCCGAGTCGTTCGAGTAGTGGGTCAAAATGGGAAGAAGCTTTAGGAGATCGATCTTCTGTTTTTGGGTGATCACCTCTTTCGGAGATCGATCTTTCACCAAGACAGGAGGAATTCTCTTTTCTAACTTCGAAAGAGCATTTTCAAAGAAATTTTCCTGGTCAACCCCCAACGCCATGGAGAGTCGCTTCTTCGTTCCTAAGAGATTACCGATGACAGGGAGTTGATGACCCTTGACATTCTCGAAGAGGAAAGCTGGTGCTTCTTTCTTTCCTAGCTCCGAGAGGATGGTTGAGATTTCAAATTTTGGGCTGAGAGGGGTTGAGAGGGTTAGGAGTTCTCCATTTTCCTTTAAATATTCAATATAGTCCCTTATCCCAGAAAAGGCCATCAAGGTTATTCCTTTTCCAATTTGTTTAACTGCTTGAGAATCTTGATAGACCAGGGTTTTTCCTGGAGCTGCCCCCGTCCAAGCCTGATCCAGAGTCGATCAGGATATTTTGCCTCGGATCTTGAAACCTGAGCCATGGTATAAAAACTGCGATATTTATATCGCTTATCCTTTGGTGTGAGTTCACGAACGATCAGTTCTATGTCTTTGTCTTCAGGAATCAATCCAGGGTCTATTAATATAAATGTATCGTACTCTTTTCTTTCCAATTTTTTTCCTCCTCAATCCTTGAAACCATAGTTTTTCCAGTTCTTAAGCACCTTCTCTTGAATCTCTTTCGGATAGACTTTATTAAAGGAGACCTTGATAGGCAGATCAGCCTTTGGCCAATGGAGAGGAAAGGTACAATCAAACAAGACCTGTGCCCCCCGGCTCCACTTCCTATCATCGGGATCGGCAAAGGGATAAAGAGGAGTTCCTACGGCGTGTTCGTATTTCCGAATTCCTCGAATGGGATGACATTTGGTCGCCAGGGCATGGATGACATCATCTTTATTATAGATATCCGTCTCCTCATCGACCACGATGACCATATGGAACCATGGACTCAATTTACTTCCAAAAATGAGATTGGCAATTTGAGTTGCAATATTGCTGTAGGCAGGTCTCACACCTACTACGACCATGTGATGGGTCGATTCAGGAAGCATATAGACGCCCGTGATGGGGATGCCCTGACTCTCCAAGAGTTTTCGCATCTCCAATCCTAATGAAAAGGATCGGAGAAGTTGCCCTTCATCAGTTGGAACTCCCATGTTAGAGACTGTTAAGATGGGATTATTTCTATAAGTGATGGCTTTTACTCGATACACTGTCCTCGGCTCTCTCGGAGAGGTTCGATAGCCTGTATATTCTCCAAAGGGAGCCTCTTCGATCCAAACATTGGGGATCACTTCTCCTTCGATGACGATTTCTGCATGGGCCGGGACTTCTAGATCACAGGTCTCACACTTCACCAACTCCACGGGTTTTCCCATCAGCATGCCGGTGAACTGATCTTCGGGAATCGGCGAGGGTGCACAGGCTGCCACCCCTGACATAGGGTCACATCCGATGACCGTCGCAAAAGGCATCGGTCTATTCTTTGGAACGTACTTTCCATAAAACATCTTTCCCATATCAGAGAAGGGAAGCACAGGACCGACCATCGTCTTTTCGTCAAAGACCATCTGGCGGTACATTCCCCAGTTCACCGCTCCGGTTTCGGGATCTTTCGCTACTACAAAATGCCAGGTCGCCAAATATCTTCCTCCATCCCCTTCATGGACCATGGGACCCGGGAGGTTAAATAAATCGGCATCGTTACCAATCAGGATATTCTTTTTACATGGCGCTTTTTTCCGGTCCACCGTGACGGGCGGAATAGGAGTTCCTGTCGTTCTTCGCACGTATTCATCACTAATTTCTGGAACAGATGCTTTTGGATTCATTCCCATAGCTATGGCAAGTCTCGTATAAGTGGCAAGAGGAGCGCCCAACGCCTCAAAACCTGGGTAGTCCTTAATTTTTTTGAAATAAGGTGCAGCCAATTTCTTTTCGCAGACCCTTCTCACAATAGCGCCCATCTCAAGGTCCCAATCCACTTCTTGCTGGACGGTTACTAGTTCACCATGGCCCTCCAATGCCTTGATGAATTCCCTATTGTCTTTATAAAATGGATAAGCCACGGTCCTCATCTCCTTTTATGGTTGGAACCAATTCTACTTAGAAATCTTATCAATTACAGCATCCCACTTTCCCTGGGCTCTGAGAATGAATTCAGCTGCTTCCCTAACCACTCCTTTACCACCGCTGGCCTTTGTAATATAGACGGCCACCTCCTTTGCCTCAGTCGCCCCGTCCGATGGGGCTACTGAGAATCCAATTCTCTTCATGATTCCCAAATCGATCATTTCATCACCTACATAGCAAATCTCTTCGTCTTTAAGCCCGGATTCTTTTTCGAACTCGTCCAGCTTTCCCATCTTAGCAGAGGTTCCCCAAAGCTTTTCAAGAGGTATCCCATAGATTTTCCCCACTTGTTCATCTGTTCTGGTAATTTTACTCGTTAAAAATGCCAGACCGATACCGCCGTCGATCAAAGCTTTGCAACCCAAACGATCGCGCAAAGAGAAACATTCTGATTTTTTACCGTCATCCGTATAATAGAGGACATTATCCGTCAGCACCCCATGGATATCAAGGATCACAAACTTGACCTTCTTTGCTTTTTCAATGGCTGTTTCTTTATTCATCGTTTACCCCCTAAAGTTGTTTGCAAAATTTGACATACGAATGTCGAAATTCGAAACCCAAGTTCAAATTTCGAAATTTTAAACTTCTTTATTTAGGACATTTGAATTTTGAACATTCGTGTTTGTTTAGGATTTCGTTCTTCGAATTTAGGATTTTTCATTTATAGCCCATCTTGGTAACCTTCTCTACCCATTCCCCCCATTTTCCCATCGCCCTCAAAATAAATTCACAGACCTCTCGGATAGGGCCTCTTCCACCTGGTGCTGTGGTAATGTAATCCGCTATCTCTTTTACCTCATCAATGGCATCGGCCGTGGCTACAGCGAAACCCACTCGTTTCATCACGCCGATGTCAGTGACTTCACACCCGATATAACCTACATTCTCGTCGCTGATTCCCAGCTCCTTATTCAACTCCTCGAGTTTCGCTATTTTGTCTTTGATCTTGTAATAGAATTTATCTAATTTTAATTCACGGGCACGGACAAGACCTTCCTCATCGATGGAGCTGGTATCTAAGAAAGCGACCTGGATGCCATTCGCTGTGAGGGAAAGGTCGCCAAAACCGTCCATATGCCAAAAACTATATTTCCGCTTTCCTTCAATGTCACATAAAAAAGTATCTGGGGTAAGAACACCATGTACATCATGGGCAAAGAGTTTTACCTTCTTTGCCTTCTCTTTTGCTTTTTCAAGATTTTTTTCGAGAGCCATAGGTTGTCCTCCTTACGCCCCTCACCCTTCCTCTCTCCCCTTGGGAGAGAAATGGGGTGAATGTACCAGAATTAGTCTTCAAACCCATATTCTTTCCACCTGGCCTTCACCTTGGCCAGTACGCTCTCCGAAAGCTTGATCTCCGTGGGTTTGACTTTCCATTCGAAAGGTATCGTCGCATCCAGGATGATACGCGAGGTGATGAACTTGTTATCATCCGATCCGAGGGATGGATCGAGGGGCGTCGACCTGCCTCTGTTGATAATTTGCGTCCCCCGTGCCGGATTGTAGCGGGTGCCCAGGGCCCACCACACCCTCGGAAGATCGTCTGCATCGATATCGTCATCCACGATGATCACACCCTTGATCCCGTATGTTCCTGTATTGCTTGCGATGACCGCTGCCCCCACCTGGTCCGCATGACCCGGATACATCTGCTCTACGGAGACGACCACGATGAAGCGTCCGGACGCTTCCGGCAGCGTGTAGACAGACTTGATGCCCGGGATCTCCATCTTGACCAAATCCGTCCATAAGCTCGCATTGCGCGTGAAGGCATAGAGTATATGCTGATCCCCAACGGGCCTGCCCACACTCGTCTCCCAGAGTATCGGGTTGTTTCTGTAATAAATCTTTTTCACTTCAAGGGCCGGTTTGGGAATGGGCTTAATCAGTTCTTCGGTGTAGTAACCCGTATACTCGCCGAAGGGTCCCTCGTTTCTCAGATGCTGGGGATCGATTTCCCCTTCCAGTACGATCTCGGCGGCCGCAGGGAAAGGAAGCCCGGTAAGCTGACCCTTCACCAGTTCAATGGGCTCGCCGCGCAAGGAGCTTACGACATCGTACCCGCTCTTGGCTTTGACCGTGGCGGCACCTGCAAAGATATGAAGGGGATCGCCACCTATAATTGCGCATGCGGGCATCTTCTTGCCTGCCTTCCCATACTTTTTCATAATCCGGTCGCCCTTCTTTCCCTTGAGGATCTGGACGCCGACGCTTTTCTCATCGAGAATGCCCATGCGATACGTACCCAGGTTGATGTCACCCGTCTCAGGGTCCTGGAGCACCATGAATACCGCGGTGCCGAAATAACGACCGCCGTCCAGTTCGTAAAACTTGGGTGAAGGAAACGCGAAAGTATCGACTTTGTCGCCGTCGAGGATATTCTCGAAGATGGGGCCCTCCTTCTGTTCCTTTGCCCGGATGACCTCTTTAACGGCGATATTCACCCATTCCTTGGTCAGTTGGACCATGGAGAGCCCCGGGCTCTTTCCAAGGATGATTGCCAGCCGCTTGGTCGTTCCGAAGGCACCGGTCAAGACCGGGCTCTTATACCCCTTTATATTCTCAAACAGTAAGGCCGGGCCGCTTTTCTCTTCTACGAACTTCGCGATGTGAGAAATCTCAAGCTCCCAATCCACCTCCGCTTTAATCCTTTTCAGTTCTCCTTCCTCTTCACATTTTTTGATAAAGTCTCGAAGATCCATAAAGTCCTCCTTCTTTAGATTGAAGCCTTGACAATTATCTTTTCAAAAAAAAATCTTGTCAATTCATTTGTTTTTATGTATAAATAACTAAAGGTTATAAGGAAATGGAGAAGAGAAGCCCTTTAGATGCTTCGCTAAATTCTTATCTTGTCTTCCACAAGGTAGCGAAATTTAAAAGCTTTTCCAGGGCTGCAGAGGAATTATTTATCTCCCAGCCTGCCGTGTCCAAACATATCAAGGAGCTGGAACAGAAAATAGGTCTGGGACTCATTCAAAGAGGGAGAGGGGGATTTGACTTGACTGAGGCAGGAGAGATTCTCTTTAAACATACCCATAAAATTTCTTCGCATCTTCTGGAGATTGAAAATGCCATTGGCAATCTAAAAAAAGACCATCACGGTTTTTTGAAGATCGGGACCACGGAGTCCTATGCGAGATGTTTGATGCCGAAACTCCTCTCTGGATTTCAGAACTCTCATCCTTCGATTAAAATCACCCTGGAAGTGGGAAACTCCGAGGAGATTGAGAAGGCCCTCCTCGATTACAAAAACGACCTTGGCTTAATCGGGGCGGTCAAGGCCTCCTCAAAATTTGAATTGGTCCCCTTCTTAAGGGAGGAACTCGTCCTCATTGTTTCCCCCAACCATCCTCTGGCCAAAAGAAAAGCAGTTTCTCTGAAGGAGATTAAAGGATATCCCCTCATCATTCGTGCAAAGGGTTCTACGACCCGTAGAATCTTATTCCACGCCTTTGAAGAGTTCGATATTCACCCCTCTCTATTGATCGAAGCGGGCAGCTCCGAATTTATCAAACAATGGGTTTCAGAGGGGAAGGGGGTGTCTGTTATTGTTAAAAGGTTAGGGGAAGATGAGGAGAAGAGAGGGATGATTAAGATGATCCCCTTGCTGGAGAAGCTCCACCTTGAAGTAGCCGTCCTCTATTTGAAAGAGGAACGGGCTAACCCCGTCATCAAAGCCTTCATTCGATATATGGAAAACAAGAGGAGAGATTTTTCCCAAGTTTAAAAAAATTGCCCTAACTTATCTAAAAGAGATAACCCAAGCTTATAGCCCTATAACCAAAAATACATTGACAAAACCCCATTGAAATGGGTAATTAGTCGGTTGGGTTTTTAAGCACAGCAATTACTGGAATTACTCCATCCATTCAAAATAACTTAAGATATTCATTCTGTTAAAGGGAAGTCATCGCTACTTCTTTCAGACGCAAACCCGAAGAAGGAAGTAATAACGCGGTGGTGATGAAAAGGAGGTGATGGGGAATTATATGTTTTCAAAGATATTTTTTTATTTAGACGTGGTCTTTCCATTATTAGATTGAAAGGAGGGAGGTGTAAAAATGGCAGAGAAGAAAGGTTTCCCAATGCCGCTGGAGTTGAAATGTCCAAAAGAGCTTGAGGGTTGGGAGGAGATGTATCCATCGCACTATCTGTTCTCCAAAGAAAGAGAAGAATGGGAAAATAGACACTTCTGGTATCAAGACAAGATACATGATCCAGAACCTATGCCGCCTCTTGACTTGATCTTCCACGAGGCGTGGCAGATATCTCTTTCCCAGTACACGACTCGGGTATTCTGTATCCCCCCGCCCCAAGGTATCGCCCAGAGAATGGTCGGTTGCTACATGTATATCGCACCCGTGGAGTCACCGCCGCCGCAGGTCATTGAAGAAAAAGCTAAGCTGTTTGGAAAGCGGGCGTTCTACGTATTCGAACACTATGATGAGCTTTGGGAGAAATGGCTTAAAAAGTTTCGGGCACTGGGCAAAGAAATGGCAGATGTGAAAGTGCCTGAAGAATTACCAAAATACGTTCCTGAAGACCTGGTTTTGCCCGCTCCAAGAGGCTATTACGCCACGTATGAGCTAATGGAGGCTTTCAACACGCTGGTGGATCAAATGTTTAAGGGCTGGCAGTATCACTTCGAGATGCTAAACTTGACCTACCTGGCCTACCTGATGTTTGCTGACGTTGCCAGGAAGCTTTTCCCGGGGATAAGCGAGAGTGCTATCGGCAAGATGGTCTCTGGTGCTGAAGTATCCATGTTCCGGCCTGAGGAAGAGCTCTGCCGGTTGTCAAGGCTGGCGGCTTCCTATCGTAACGTAGCTGACATCATTAAACGTGATGCATCCGCTGAGCAAAAGATAGCGGAACTCGGTAAGACCGAGGATGGAAAAAAGTGGCTTGGTGAGCTCGAAAAGGTCAAAGATCCTTGGTTTTACATTTCCTGTGGAAGCGGCTGGTACTTTTACGAGGGGAGCTGGCTTACCAAAATGGACATCCCGTTCAACTACATGAAGAGCTACGTCGAGAGGCTGGGCAAGGGAGAGAAGATAGAGAGGTCGTTGGAAGGGATA
>DATHCH010000272.1:0-3471 GCA_035319625.1 Thermodesulfobacteriota bacterium | reverse complement strand
TCATAGTAATTGTTTGTCCCCCCGAATCGGTCCTTGCTCTTCCAATGGTTCTTTCCGTCTTCTGAGAAGATGTTCAAACAATTAAAGTTATCAAGGGCAATGATCTCAGGCTTTCCTTTTCCCCGGATGTCGGCCATGGCGAGGCCGAAGATCGTCGTCTCCGCTGGAAAGTTCATCTTGGGCCCCTTCTCAAAAGATTTTTTCTTCCAGACCATCCTGTAGATCGGACTAACCGGCAAGCCATCGGAGCCTCTCTGTTGACCCAGTAAGATAGGCCCTTCTTTCGGATGATCTAAGACGCGAAAAAACCAGCCTGCTTTTTCCATCACCTTTTTGAATTTCCCCTCTTCATATTCAAAGATGAACGAACGGACGTCGTCTTCGATGACAGAACTGACAATAATCTCCGCATGTCCATTCCGATTCAAATCCGCCACATCAAGGGTCAAAAAGTTGTTTTCGGATCCTGCCGCGATCTTTTGGAAGAGGCTTAGTTTCTCTCCATCATACTTAAAAATGTAGAGGTTATTCTTGTCCATGACCACCAGCTCATTCTTTCCGTCTCCATCCACATCTCCGATATCGAGGCCTTTGATTTCGAAGCCGAAGGTCTGGCTCTTCTTATAATCGATGCTTCCCTGCTCTAACCTTTCGATCCCCCTCCTTTCTCTAAGTTCACCACGACGGCCGGCCATGGCGCGACGGCCCAGGATCTTATTTCCGATGTCCTGTGCAAAATCGCCGATCTTCACCATCACATCGTCAATGCCTTTATGCTGGGTGAAGGCGCTGAGCGGGGGTTTCTCTTCGGTGAGGCTGATCAGGCGTGCGTCGAGGCTGATATAATCGCCGACCTTTGTGATACTTCCGAGAACAATATAGTCGGCGCCGATTTTCATCCCGATCCTCGAGGCCGCTGTCTCGTCCAGACGCGTCGGCTTCTCTTCATAGAGCGCCTGTTCGACAAGGGATCGTTCTATGACAACGATTCTGCCCTCCACGGTAATTCGGGAGGTAAGGATGTCGTAGATCCCTGCCTGGAGATAATCCAGATTTTCCTGACTGTGAATCATGAAAGGAAGGATGGCTACTTTATACAGCTTCTTGGGGTTTCCGATTTGAGGGATCGAAGGAGAGGGAAGGGTAAGAATAAAGGCGAGAAATAAGCACAGTACGATCGCTTTGGATTTCATTGGAGTTCCTTTCTTATGGTCTGGATTTGATGTCCTTGAACGGACACGCTAAGGATATAATGAATTACGGAAATTTGTCAAATGAAGAAAATTTAATCCGGTAACCCCCCTCCATTCCCCCCTTAAGGTAAGGGGGGACGGAAGGGGGGGTTACAGAGAGGATGCGACAATTCGTTGGAGCCCAATCAGCCTATCTTAAATGCCATGGCTGCTGCGGTATCGCCGGCAGCGCAGCCAGCCCACAGGCCATAACCTCCGCCAAGCATGGTCACCTCTTCTATCAGTTCAATAATCAGCCTTCCGGCGGTAGGCGCTTGGGGATGGCCGTAGATCATCGAATTCCCGTAGTTGTTCATCCAATTGACATCCATCCCCATCTTTCGGCTCATGTAAATATCATTGACCACGAACGGGCTATGTGTCTTTACCGCTTTGAGATCCTTGACCGTGATTCCTGCATCCCGCAGGGCCATTTCCGCCGCAGGAACGGGAGCTGCCGCCATAAAACCTTTCTTCGCTCTGGAGAAGCCATAGGAGAGAATTTGGATCTCCACCTTGGGATCCGCACTTAGCTCTTTGGCTTTTTCCCGGGTGGTAACGATAAACCCACAGTTTCCGTCCGCAGGATGGGTCTGGGATCCAAAAGTGAGGACGCCACCGGGCTCGACAGGAGCCAGTTTGGCAAGGCCTTCGGCTGTGGTCGGTGTCACTCCTTCGTCTTCTTCGATCAGTTTCGTCCCTTTCTTGCCCATTTTTATTTCGCAGGGGAACATGTATCTTTTTTGGAAAGCCCTCCCGTTGACGAGAGAATCCTGATATTGCTGGTATCTCCTTAAAGTGACCGCATCGCATTCTTCCTTGGTGACCCCGATGGTCTTGGCCACATTTTCAGCGGTCTGTATCATCTTAAAACCTGCCCATGGATCTTTATTAAAATTATCCATCATCCAGTTTTCGGATTCTAACTCTCCACCGGGGCCCATCGGGTTGGCCCAAACCGTATGCGGTCCGTTTGAGCAGCGGTCTGCCATCAGACCATATCCGGTCTGGTAGGTTCCGAGTTCAACACACTGAGCGGCCAGAAACATACCGGTGGTTGAGGTCGTGCAGGCCTGATTGATCATAAGGGCCGGTATGTCCTTTGCACCGTCCACCATCATGCCCGCTGACCAGGTGTGGCTATAAAACATGCGGTGTTGAGCGACGGTAATTCCAAAATAGACATAGTCGACGACGGTGGGATCAATCTTCCTTTGCTTGAACCACCGGTTGGCTGTCGCTGCACCAAGAACAATGGCATTTTCGTTGGCAAGACTTCCTTGCCAACGACAAAACGGTGAAGAGTAATAACCTTTAAACGGGATAAACACCTTGCTCAATCGACTCATAACGTCTCCTCCTTTCTTAATACTTATACCAGCCCTCTCCGGTTTTTCTTCCCAGTTTTCCCGCCCGAACCATTGACTTCATCAGGCTTGGGAGAGACCACTTGCTCTCCTTATTTAATTCTTTATAAAGATATTCTATGACGTGGTGGGAAATCTCGACGCCGGTTAAATCCATCAACTCGAATGGACCCATAGGATAGTTCAGCCCCAATTTGACCGCCTTATCGATGTCCTCGACGGTGGCTACCCCTTCTTCTAACATCCTGATCGCTTCGATAAAGTGGGGCATCATCAGGCGGTTGACGATAAATCCCGGAGTATCCTTCTTCACCTCAACAGGTTCTTTTCCCATCTTCTTCGCTACCTCCATGATACGGAGGACCGTCTCATCGCTTGTCTCATATCCCCGTATGACCTCGACCAGCTTCATGAGCGGGGCCGGATTGAAGAAGTGCATTCCTGCCACCTTCTCACGCCGCTTGGTGGACATGGCAATTTCTGTAATCGACATGGACGACGTGTTGCTGGTGAGGATCACGCCAGGTCGTGTCAATTCGTCTAATTGTTTGAAGATATTTTTCTTTAGCTCCAGGTCCTCGAAGACCGCTTCAATCACAAAGTCCGCGTCCTTCAAGTCCTCCATTCGGGTTGTCCCTTTGATTCTGCCGAGGATGGCTTTCTTCTGTTCTTCGGTCATTTTTCCTTTTTCGATGCTTTTGGCGAAAAACTTTTGAATAGCTTTGAGGCCGTTCTCAACGAACCGGTCCTCGATATCTCTCATCACCACTTGGTATCCAGCCTGTGCGGCCACCTGAGCAATTCCGTTCCCCATGGAACCTGCACCCAATACTCCGATCATTTTAATGTCCATAACCCCTCCTTCCTTGGGA
>DATHCH010000271.1:0-6970 GCA_035319625.1 Thermodesulfobacteriota bacterium | reverse complement strand
TCTATTCCCCGTTATTCCGAATTCTTTCCCAACATTCCACTATTCCAATATTCCATTATCCCAGTAGTTTACTTCTTCATCCAGGGGGGAAGCTTGACCTCGCCCATGGCAATCTTGGGCGGGAAGACGACGACTCTCTTCCCTCCCTGCCACTGGAAAATCGTTCCAACGGCTCCCTCGTTAGGATCAACGCTGGGGATCACCTGGTGGTTTTTCGGATTGAACTTTATTCTTCCATAGACTCCCATTAAGTCAGTTTTCTCAAGAGCTGAAACCACTGCATCTGAGTTCAGGGAACCAGCCCGCTCAATGGCATCTTTCAAAACATAGACTGCCATGTAACTTGATGAAGTCCCGTAACCTTCAGGTTCCACCTTCCATCTCTTCGAATAGGCATCAACGAACTTCATCGTCCATGGAGTTGCTTTGGATGGTGAATTGCCTGCGTTGACCACGCTGGCCAGGACATATTCTCCTTTTCCATCTGTGGCCTTCCAAAATCCAGGCCCCTCAGCAGCAGTAATGATTGTGCCAAAAGGGAGTGCGGGAACTTTCATGTCATACCACTGCTTAAGGAGGATGGAACTTTCGGGCATATCCATCCATATAAGAATCACCTGGGCATTCTCTTTCTTAGCCTTCATCAACCCCACCGAATAGTCTGTTGTTCCAGTTGGAAAGATCTCCTTGCCCACAATCTCCCAACCTTTCTCCGAAGCCAGTTTGGCTACAAGATCACCTCCCCCCCGGGCATGGGCGACATCCTGGATCATCATGAAAAGTCTATTGAGTCTGTATTTTGCTTTGATATCCATGAGGCAAGGGAGAAATTCTCCTGTAACCATCCAGCCTACTTCGCCGGAGATCCGGAAACAATACTTAAATTTATCGTACTCGGCTTCCACCCGCTTGTAATAGGCCGGGGTCAAGGCCCCTGTCGTTAAGATGGACACCTTCTTATATTTGGACAGTAAGTCCATCGCTGCGAGGGCTGCCTCAGATCGGACAGGACCGCCGACAATAAAATCAGCATTCTTCTCAAGGATGAGCTTCTTGACTACCAGAAGGACCTCGCTGACGGGCACTCCTGGTTCGAGGTCACGAGTATCCATCACTTCCAATTTGAAAGGTCTCTTCACGTTGCCAACGGTTACCCCTCCTTTTGCATTAATCTCTTCCACAGCCAACTTCATCGCCCGATCGGCGTCCCAGCCTTCGAGAAATGCAGTGGATAAAGGGGCCCCGATGACAATCGGTTTTTCAGCCGAGTTCGATAGGGAAGGGAAAAAGAAGAAGACTAAAAATAGAACGATGGGAAAATAGACCGCTCTTTTCATAATAACCTCCTTTGGTTTGAGATTTTTGTGTCTCACTTCCATACGTTCCAATTAGAACTTGAAACAAATTGTCTCCTTAAACCATCGTCATGAGCATGTTGTAACCCTAGGTAGCCGCAAGACTTGTACCAGCTTTCCTGACAGGCAATAATTGATATAATTACAAACGTGTTGAGGGCTTGAAGGGGTATGACCCCGCAATTTATTTTTGAAAATTGTTTTCAATTGCAATTGTTATAGACGCCTTTCATAAAAGGGGAGGAGTATTTCTTTGAAATATGGATCCTCAGGTTGTATGAGGGTCGATTGAAATTTCGTATGCTTTGAGTCTGTGGCGGAGTGTAGGCCGGGAAATCCCCAGAAGCTCACATGCCTTCCCCAGATGCCAGTGAGTATGGTTGAGTACCCCTATGATGTACTCCTTCTCTATGTCCTTGAGGTTCTGTTCTCTATTGCGCGCTTCTTTTGAATTCTGATGGTTTGGTAACTTTTTTCCAAGGGGGGGAATGATAGATTCCTCAAAAATGACCTCCCCTTGGGTATTGACGGCTACATGGGTAAGGACGTTCTCTATTTCTCTCACATTACCCGGCCAGTCGTATTCTGTCATTCTCTTGAGGGCCTCCTCTTCAACTTTTCTTATCCCTCTACCTAGCTCGTAGTTGATTTTTCTAAGGATATGTTCAACCAAGAGCGGTATATCAGATTTCCGCTCCCTGAGTGGAGGGACCTTTACGGTGGCCACATTAAGTCTGTAGTACAGGTCTTCTCTGAACGATCCGGCTTGAACCAACTCCCAGAGATCTTTGTTCGTTGCCGTGATGATCCTTGCATTCGATTTGATCTTCTTTTCTCCCCCGAGACGCTCGAATTCTTTTTCCTGTAAAAACCTCAAGAGTTTCGACTGAAGTTCAAAAGGGATCTCCCCTATCTCGTCAAGAAAAATGGTCCCTTGGCCAGCCAATTCAAACTTCCCTTTCTTTGAACTGGATGCATCTGTGAAGGCGCCTTTCTCGTGGCCAAAAAGTTCGCTCTCCAAGAGCGTTCCCACGATGGTGGAACAGTTGATCGCTTGGAAGGGATGTTCCTGGTAAGGGCTATTACAGTGGATAGCCCTCGCGATGAGCTCCTTGCCCGTACCCGTCTCACCCTCGATGAGAACTGTGACCCTGTTCTCCGACAGAACGCCTATGGCTTTGAAGATCTCTTTCATCTCCCTACTTTTACCAACGATTTCTCCCTCGATAAACGGTAAAGATAGATCTATCGATATCGCTCCGGCCATTTGGGCCGGACTCGAAGATTTTAGAGCTTTGCCTATGGCCCTTTCGAGTTCTTCTACATCGATGGGTTTGGGAATATAGTCAATCGCACCGAGTTTGACCGCCCTAATGGTCATCTCCATGTCATGGAATGCCGTAATGATGATGATATTCTTTCTGCCATTGCGAATCAGTTCTTGAAGCACATGAAGACCATTCATGTCAGGGAGGCGAATATCAAGGATGATCACATGGGGATCAAAGAGGTCGCATTGATTCAAACCCTCTGATGCCGACATGGCACACATCACTGCATAGCCTTTCTCCGTGAGAAACATTTCAAGGGTCTCAAGAAGCGGCCGTTCATCATCAATGATGAGGATTCTTTTGGCTTTCATGTCATCTCCCTAAGAGGAATGGTCAGACTGACCGTTGTCCCATGGGGCTTTCGGAGCAACACGCTTCCCATGCCTCCATGGGCTTCTATGATTCGATTCACATTGGAAAGACCGAGGCCCGTCCCCCTTTTTTTGCTGCTGAAAAAGGGGTCAAAAACATAGCGAAGATCCTCTGGGCTGATGCCTGGTCCGTCGTCGCTGATTTCGACGTGAATGGCCTTGCCGTTATTTCTCAACTGCTTCGTGATGATCTGTATGTTTCCACCTTCAGGGAGTATCTCAACCGCATTCAGTAAGACATTGATGATCGCCTGTTCTATCTTTTCAGAATCGACAAGGATACGGGGCAACCTCCTGCCATAGAGCTTCTTTACGGTGATTCTCCTCTCTCTGATTCTGGCATCCATAATTTCGAGACAGGCGTCCATCACGCTGTTGATCGAGGCAGGCTCAAGATTCAGCCTAATCGGCCTTGCAAAGTCAAGCATCTCATCGAGAATTCTCTCGAGCCGGGATATCTCGTGGATGATGATCTCCATGCGCCTCTTGTCGTTTCCGCCGAAATCCACATTCTTCAAAATGATTTGACTGTTCATCTTCACAGATGACAGGGGGTTACGTATCTCATGGGCAAGGGATGTGGTCAGTTTTCCTATATGGGCAAGACGCTCAGATTCGCGAATCCGCTTCTCCGTTTCCATCCTTTCCGTGATGTCCCTGCAGGTCCCGGCCACGGCATATTCACCCTGATAGAGTATCGACTTTATTTTGTTCTCCGTCGGGAGCGTACTGCCGTTTTTGTGGCGTCTAAAATAGGTATAAACGTCATCCGTAACCCCTCCGATCGTTCCTTTTTCGTATATCCTCTGTACGATCCTCAAGGATTTCTCTGCGACCAGCTCTGTATAGGGTTTTCCAATGATTTCCTGGAGGGTACATCCGTGCATGTTACAGAAGGCCTGATTGGCAAAAACAACGGCCCCCTTCTGAGTCACAAAATAACCATCATTGATCTCTTCGACGAGAATGCGGTATTTGGACTCTGATTCGACAAGCTCTTTTGTCCTTTTCTTTACCTCGCCCTCAAGATTTTGGGCGTAATTTCTTATGTGTTTCTCATGTAATGACTGAAAATAATTGCTGAATTTTGTAATGGTATAGAAGAGGCAATAATTCATCCGCCTGAGGGCATCATGAAGGTTTTTCTCATTTAATTCGTTTGGAAGGACAGGGAGGAGAACTGTTCGATACAGCTCATAAGCATTTTGCACTTCCGAGAGAGAAAAACCTCCCTTAAGACGTAAATTGGTGATCCACCGGATATGGTCATTTATCTTCGAAAAATCATTGTGGATTAGTACTGCGTAATTGGCTTCATTTGCCTTCGAGACGGTGCGAAAGAGTTCATCCACCCGGCGGCCAGAATAGCGTTGGCTGACCTCTGTGTGGAGTCGGTAAACCCACTCATCTACGATTCTTTTACGGTATGTTTTAAGGGTTTCTGCAATATTCATTCAAAGGGAATTTATCACTTTCAGTATTTATGGTCAAGCGGTGTGTAAAACCGCCCAATTCCCTTTCCTATCTTCCTATGGAAATAAAACCGGTATGTCGAGAGAGTTTTCCGTCTTTGATGACAAAGACCCTGGATTCTACACTAGGACGATGGTCTTTAGAGGTGAAGGTGAGAGGAGGGGTGAGACCCCCGGTGACAAAATCTTTAAAACCTTCCAGTGTGAGCTTTACCTTTTCGCGAGAAAATCCCTGCCCTGAGAGGGACCTTCTTAAGGCTTCTGAGATCACCTGTATCGTCGCCCACCCTTCCACATAGGAAACCGTATGGGAATCATAAGGGTGCCATCTCTGATGGGCCTCTTTGATGGCGGCCATTCCTGGCACATCTTCTCCAAAAGGAGAGATGGGCTGCACCCCAAAAACTCCATCGAAAGGCGCCAGATTTTCGTCAAAAGCCCTCATGCTGCAGATCCATTTGGTCTTGGAGTTCGTTTTCGTAGCTTCCTGCAGAAATAAAGAGGCTTCCTTAGAGGTAAGGGTTAGGTAGGCGAAATCGGGATTGTAGCCACTGATGGTTGAGAGGAGTGGAGAAATCGGTTTCTCCGCCTGGTCTCCGCCCTGGGACGAATCGGAGAGCCAGACATCCGGTCCGATGTCAATTCCCAGAGCTCTGGCGTATTCCTTTGTTTCATCCAAAAAATAGCCGCCCAGACGGTTAGAGGATCCAACGAAGATGATCTTGGGCTTTTTCACTTGAAGGCCGGATTTGTCCGAAATGAAACTCATTGCAATTTTTCCGAGATCAAGAGGGGTCGGGTTGATCGAGAAGACATAAGGGTATTTGGACGCGTTGTAAAATTGGGAAGGCAGGAAACTGACAAAAGCAGGGATTCGGTCGAAATGAAATTGAGGAATCAGCGCAAGGGCCGTTTCGACGGAATACACGTAGAGAACCAGAACATGGTCCGCCTCATTCAATTTTCGGTAGGCCGCCAGAAACTCAGCAGCCTGAGAACTGTCGTCAATGAGAATGATCTCTAATTTCCTTCCATATGCGCCGTCTCGTTGATTGAGCCATTTGGCTGCATCCAACATCCCTCTGGCACACTCCCTCCCTGAATCTCCCCAGCGACCGGAGTGGGGGATCAAGGCTCCGACTTTGAGGGTAGAAAGGGGGAAACTGGGAACCGGTAGGGCGATGCAGAGAAAAAGGGAGAGAATGAAAAGGCGTGACCAATTTCCAAATCCCAAATCCAAAATTTCAAATAAATTCCAAATGCCAAAGACCAAATGACCTAAAGGAGTTTGAAATTTTGAATTTCTAAGATTGGAATTCATCTGAGATTTGGTGCTTGTCGTAAAATAAGTTTTAGGTACCCGCCGCATAAAGTACTGCCAGGATTCTCGTCGTCCTGTCTTGGTGGCATTGGACCCGATGGGGAATAGTGGAATCATAATATATGGAATCCCCCGGGTAAAGGACGTCGGTATGATTTCCCAAAATCACTTCCATCTCGCCTTCGAGAACGAAGATGAATTCCTCTCCGTCATGGACAGAGGTCTTGGAAGTCTTGACCGTAGCGGGCTCCAGGGTCACGATGAAAGGTTCCATGTGGCGGTTTTTCTTCTCAAGCCCCAACGACTCGTATGAATAGCCGTACTTGACTCCTTCTTTAGACGCGAACCGGGAGACCGGTTTTCGTTCGTCTTTTCTCACAATCGCGAACGGCTCTCCTTCTGTTTCACCCAAGAAATCGCCTACCCTAACGCCCAACGCCTTGGCCAATTTGATCATCGTCCCGAGCGACGGGGAGACAAGGTGGTTTTCCATCTGAGAGAGCAGCGCTGTGGAAAATCCGGTCAAGTCGCCCAATTCTTTCAGTGAAAGGCCTTTCTGCTCTCTCAAGGCCTTGACTCTTTCCCCGACACGGATCTCTTCGAGACCCTTTTTCTCTTCCATGATTCTTCCTCTCGATCTGCGTGGCTTCTTCTATGAAATGATCTCAGGCGTCATTTCGCATTTCGGACAAACTCGGCTCCGATCTCAATAGCCTCGATGTTGGATGGAATAAGACCATGATAACGTTCATCTAGCACCTTTTCCAAGGACTCAAACAGGGAGGTCATCTGGACCAATTTGGTTTTTTGATTGAAGGCGCCCAAGGCGATCATATTGGCGAGCTTTGGAGTCCCGTGGTCAATCGCAATTTCGTTGACAGGGATGAAGAAATTTTCGATGTCTTTCCGACAAGCCTCTTTAGGTTCAATCAGAGACGAATTGACGAAGAGAAGCCCATTGGGCAAGATGAGCGGCCCGTATTTGATCAACGACGGCAGGTTCATCACCAGGGCGGCATGGGGTCTTCCCACGACCGGAGATCCAATCTCGCGGGAAGAGATGACGACCGTGCAATTGGCTGTTCCGCCTCGCATCTCGACCCCGTAAATGGGAAGGTAG
>DATHCH010000270.1:0-14989 GCA_035319625.1 Thermodesulfobacteriota bacterium | reverse complement strand
AAGATGGTCTTCCTTGGCTCCCTTGATCGCCAGCGCCAAGTCAGCTAAAAATTTATCCGTATCAGGGATGGCATGATCAGAGGGCATAATAGCCATCACAGATTCAGGAGAGAGATGGTGGAGGTAGACAGTGGCCAGGCCAACAGCCGGGGCTGTGTTTTTCCCGAAAGGTTCCTTGATGTATCTGATCTCTTTGGTCCAGGCCCCTAAGGGTTCGAGATGAAATCCTATATCCTGAGCCTTATCTTCAGTGGTAACAATCCAAATATTCTGTGGAAGGAAAAAACCGCTCACCCGTTTAATCGTCTGCCGAAGAAGTGACTCTTCTCCCGCAATCTGTAACATCTGCTTCGGCCAGGTTTCGCGACTCAAAGGCCAGAATCGCGAGCCTGAACCCCCGGCCAAAATAATACAAAAAAGATTTGAATCATTCATCGCTTACGTTAGAACTTCCCTTCTGAGGAATTTGGTTTTATGTCTGCCCAACTATTTTTCTTAGAGATCTGGCCGGTCTGGTCGGTCGTTTAGTGACTAATTTATAACAAATTTAGTTGGATTTGTCTAATCTTCTTAACCTCTTAGAAATTCAAGTCATTCCCTTACAAACGCAGCCGTCATACGATCCGTTTTCCATCCGCCCAATTACACGCCATTGCCCCGGAAAGCAACACCCACACTATCCTTTTTCTCCATTTTTAAAATGGAAGCCCTTTGATGTTCTTATATTGTAGATTCTTTTTCTGTCAACGAGTGGTTTTCTTCGTCGCTTTTCGGATGCCTCAGGCAACAAGGACAGGATTTCAGGGACAACGATCAGCAAAGTCCTCGATCGTTTTAATCAAAATGTCTCTCTCGGCATACCTCTTTCCCTTACCTACTTTTTCACCTCTATCCAGCATCTCTCTTACCGCTGATTCGAGGTCCTCTATGTCATAGACGACTTTTATCAACTCATTCCCGACCAACCGTTGTGCGAGCTCCACCTGATGGTCATCAACATGTTCTCCATAATGGTGCCTCCTTGGAACCACAATGATAGGAACTTGAAATCTTAGGGCATTCAAGATTGTCCCTGTCCCCCCGTGCCCAACAACCAACGAGGCTTTTTGAAAATATGAGAGATTTTCTTGATAAGAGGTGTAACGAAAATATTTGGCATTTTTTGGTTCATAGGGGACAGTTCCAATTTGCATGATCACTTCTTCATCCATTTTCCCTGTAATTTCGTCCATCTTATTGATCAGTCGCGTGAATTCTATCCCTTTTACGGCTGACCCCAACGTGACGAAAATCATATTAGCCTCCCTCCATAGACGGCTTTGGGACCCGCCTTTTTCAAAAGCTCAGGCCATTGGACAAGAAACAGGTCCACAATCGGATAAAGGACTTTCCCTGCATAGGACAGGTCTTTCACCCGGGTCAATGTTTCGAGATAGATTAACCTTGTTCGAAAGAATATTTTTCCTATATAAAATGCTGGGACGGCAATTTCTGCCCCTGTAGAAAAAAGAATGGATGGTTTCTCCTTCCAGAAGATCCGGACGAACTGAAATAGGTTTATAATGGCGGTGAGAAATACGGCGAACAAGGATGAATATCCTAAAAGAATCCTCAACCGATAAATTCTGTTGACCTCCTCCAACTGAATTTCCCTGAGACTGGGGAAGTTATGAACAATCAAAAAGACATCATACCCTTTAAATGCCTCTATGATGCTTAAAGCCTCGGTCAGATGACCTCCACTTCCAGTAACAATACCTATCCTCCTCATCGGCATCTGGCCTTTTCCGTCACACATTTGTTCTTTAAGCTTCTCCCCTTCTTTTAATAACTTTGACCGGAACACCTGCCGCGACACTGTAAGGCGGAACATTCTTGTTCACAATGGAACCTGCCCCAATCACAGACCCCTTCCCTATTGTCACCCCTTTGATAATGACACAATGAGAGGCAATCCAAACATCTTCCTCAATGCTAACCTCCTTGCCATTCATCCCCTGTTGGTTAATGGGAAGGTCTAAATTTTCAAAACGATGATCTAAATCGACGATGATATTCTGAGGACCGATAATGACATTGTCCCCAATCCTTATTCCCACGCCGCTGTAGATCACACTCCCCTCCCCAATATGGACTCCATTCCCTATTTCGATCTTTCCTTCCGGAGTCGTGCTAATCGTTACCCCCCTCAGAATCCGAACATCATCCCCAATCGTTACGGCACCCGGAGAGTTCCCAACGATTCGAATGCCTTCGTAAAATTTTACATTCTTTCCAATCTTTCCCCCCATCGAACGGATGGCCGCTTTCCAGAACCAATATCGAAGGCTAAAACCGATGTTGAAATAAAGAAATTTTAGAATTCTCCCCAACATAAAATATCCTTTTAACTTTTTAATCCATCCTTTTTCCAATAACTGGTAATAATGGCTCCTCGTCGTAAACTACTCTCCAACTGCGTGAAGGGACCCGTCAGGAGAGTAAATAATATCCAGGCCAACCTCTGAAAGAAAGGACTTTCCCCTCGGTGCTCTTTTCCCCAGGCTTTTTGTGGATCGAGGCTGGGAAAAAGGGATATGACTAGTGTTGGTGGATGCCACCAGTTCATAAAATGGTCCATCTTCGTCACGATAAACCCAACCTTTCCCAATAATGACCTGAGACTTTCTGTCCCAAAATAGTAGAGGTCTCTGGGGACATCGAAGGCCGCCCATCTCTTTTTAAAGATTTTGTACTGTATAGAGTTGCTGTTCGGGACCTGAATAATTAAAAACCCTTCTTTCTTTAGGATTCGAAGGATTTCCTCTACCACTCTCGCGGGACTATGCGTATGCTCGAGCACATTATAAAGCGTAACGAGATCGAAGAATTCATCTGGAAAATTGGCCGAGAACAGGTCTCCCTTCAAAACATTCAGGTTAAGATGTTCTCTCGCATAGTTTGCCGAATCAGAGGTCTCGACGCCGAAAGTTTCAAAGCCTTTGCTTCTGAATACTTCGAGTCGATCGCCCGTGCCACACCCCACATCTAAGACCTTGCCGGAATTCTTGTCTGTAAATATTACCACTTTCGAAACCTCATCCTGGAGGAGATGATACCGGTAACTTTTCTCCAACCTCCTCACCCATTTTGTAAGAAATGAGTCCGCCTCCAGTGTCTCTTTCCAGGAATAGATTTCCGGATAGAATTTCCCGATCTCTGCTTCGGTCGGTCTCGGGTTTACGTAGAGAAGACCGCAACGCTTACACTCCACTACTTGAAATTCATCATCGGTGATGCCGAGCTTCTCTCTCTTTCGAAAAAGAGCCCGTGTGTCATCGAGACCGCATAGATCACAGGTCACGTACTCCATCAATATTCTCTTTTCCCAAACTCCCTGATTTCCTGGATAATAGAATCGACCTCTTCATCCTTTAAATCGGGGAAGAGAGGGAGAGTTAACAATTTTTTCCAGACGGAATCTGAGATGGGAGTTTCACCTCTGAAAGGATGGTACATTTCATAATGGTTATTGGGGATATAATGAACCCCTGTCGAAATCCCTTTCCCTTGCAAATAAATATTGAGTTGATCTCTCTCATCGACTTTGATCACATAATTGTGATATGAAGGCTTTGCATAGGATCTAACAACAGGAGTTTCCAGCCATTTTAAACTTTTGAGGCCTTCGTTATATTTCT
Organism: Thermodesulfobacteriota bacterium; assembly: GCA_035319625.1. Lineage (GTDB taxonomy): Bacteria > Desulfobacterota > BSN033 > BSN033 > UBA1163 > UBA1163. The sequence continues at coordinate 11,309 of DATHCH010000270.1, read as the reverse complement.
TCGTAATCTCTTTCCGTCTCTGATTCATCTTGTCCAGTTTCTTGAGTTGAACCAGCCCGATGGCGGCAGGGATATCATTCATATGGCATTTGAAACCCACTTCTTCCACGTTATAGTACCAGGAATATTTTTCGTCCTTCTCTTCTCTCGACCAGGTATCCTTCGATATCCCCATCCATCTCAGCTTGAGTAGCCGCCCGTATAATTCCGGATCATCCGTGGTGATCATCCCTCCTTCTCCCGTCGACATATTCTTCACTGCGTGAAAACTGAAGCATGCGAGATCCCCCAGGGAACCCAATTTCTGGCCTTTATATTCTCCCCCACAAGCGTGGGCCGCATCCTCCACCACGTGGATGCCTCTCTTTTTAGCAAGATCCAGAATGGCGTCCATATCACAGGCGTGACCGCCGTAATGGACGACGACAACGGCTTTTGTCTTCGAAGTCACCTGTTTCTTCACTTGCAGTGGATCTACGTTAAGGGTATCCGGTTCGATGTCCGCAAAGACGGGAATTCCACCGTTATAGAGGATGGCATGGTTAGTTGAAATAAATGTCATAGGGGTGGTGATCACTTCCATGTCTTTAATCTCGAGCACTTTTAATGCCAGATGGAGGGCAGCCGTCCCCGAGTTGAGAGCTACTGCGAATCTTGTCCCGATATACTCGGCAAACCTTTCCTCAAACTCTTTTGTTTTCGGACCCAGGCCGATCCACCCCGATTTGAAAGGCTCTCGCAGGGCCTCCAGTTCTTCTTCCCCGAAGGAAGGTTTAAACACAGGTATCATCGATCCCCCTTCACTCACTCAAGGCAATTTCTCTTGCCGAGATTCCAAATTCCCTTATCAATCGATAAACCTTCCGATTGGCAATGCGTTTCTTTTGTTGAATCATTCTTCTCTTTCTGAGCATTAAGGGAAACTTTCTCGCCGCAGAGAAATACGCTCTCACTAATATCTTGACGAGTTCGGCTTTGGAAAAATCACTTGTAAATCGCCCTGCCGTACCTTTGCCCATTAAGGCACCATAGGCTTGGAAGGCATATCTCCAGAGCGTATAAAATTGGCCGAGGAGGATTAGGGAAACGGGAAAATTCTTCAACGCCACCCAGATCCGGTTCCTTTCAACCAAAAACGCCTTAAAAAAGGAAACCCTTCCTCCAGAACTGGTAGAATGGTGATGGTAAACGATGGCTTTCGGACTATAAATACATTTCCATCCCGCCAGTTGCGCCCTCCACCCCATATCCGTCTCATCCGCGTAAGCAAAGAAATCTTCGTCATACAAACCGATGTCATCTAACATCTCCCGTCGATAAAGACAGGCACCATCGCTGGCAAAAAAGATCTCCTCTTCTTCGTCATACCGTTCTCTTTTTTGAAGCCTTCCTCTGCCGAAGGAGAGCCCATCCGGGCAAACCACAATTCCCACCCCGTCAATGATGTCAGGCCTGCTCTCCAAAAGGATTTTGGAAGCGCAAGCTCCAAACCGTTCATCTTTCTCAATGGATCTCTTCAACTCCTCAACACAATTTGGATCCAGCCGAGTATCATTATTTAACATCATGATATATCTGCCCTGAGATGCGCGAATCCCGATATTGTTTCCCGCGCCAAAACCCAAGTTTTTGTCATTTCTAATTAAATGGACACTATGGAATTTCTCTCTCAAGAAATCTACCGACCCGTCAGTGGATGCATTATCCACCACAATGATTTCTAAAGGTCGGTAGGTCTGATTATAGAGAGACCTTAAACAATTGTCCAGCACATGGCATCCGTTCCAATTAAGAACCACCGCACTGATGAGAGGGGACTCCTGCTCAGTCATCTACCCAAAACCTTTCACTTTGAAACAAAAAGAGGTACAAGCCGTAATCTCCCTATTCCAAATCGAGGACTTGATCCACTCTTGTGAATCTAAAATGTCCTAAAAGGAATTCAAATTTCCTCAACGCAGAAGAAATTCCGTAGTATGAAATGACACGATTGTAAAGAGGGAGTTTAAAGCGAGGCGTCTTGTCGTAACCTTCCCAGGGGTGAAAATAAAGCAAAAATGGTTGAGTTCGATTGATTCTGCTCAATCCCCAATAGAGGAAGGAGGATGGCAGAGCTCTCAAGTAAAATCCTCCCGAAATGGGAATCTTCAACTTTCCGATCATCACTGGGCGCAAAGGAAACTCCACCAGAGGACTCTGAGGGTCCTCTTTTCTTACATCTTCAAAAGAGATACGATAAGGTCGAGTGGGTGCTCCACTGACCCCATAAAGAGGATTTATTTTCAAAGGAAAGATGCTTGCATCATATTGGTATCCAAAATCCAAAAGAACCTTGAGGGCCCATCTGTTGCGGTTATCAATAGAAAAACAAGGGGCGCGAAACCCTTTAATCTTAATCTTTCCAAGAATCTTTTCCATGACGGAATGAAAACGTTCAAGTTCCTCCCGGAACGAGCTTTCATCCAAGTTCCATACAAGTTTGTGAGAGAAAGTATGACAACCAATCTCATGCCCTCTCTCAAAGATTGACTGAATGAGGCGAGGATTCTGCTCTGCTACCTCTCCCACAACAAAGAAGGAAGCTTTCGTTTGATATCGCTCCAACAGGTCAAGAATGGGTTTCGTAGCCTCTGCCGCCTGAGAGGAAGGAGATCTTCTCCCTTCCACCAATTCTGAGTGATACCATTCCTCTAAATCGATAGATAATGCATTGACCACAGTCATCGCAGCGCTTCGATAACCCCTTTCATCTTTTATGTAATGGCACTGGAACAATTGTTCAACGGTGACGATGCTTGTATCGAAGCAAGAAGCTTGAAACTGGAAACTCGATCATCCAACATCTACGAACGAACCTCGATACGAGCTTCGACAACGCCAACCGCTAATTTCTTTGTACTATAGTATCCACTCCAGACCTAACCTTTTGGCCATTTCCTTTTGCTTTCCCGTAATTAGATGACATCCGTATCTCCCCAGTTGACATACCATTTCTCCGGAGAATTTAACATTTCTCTTTTCGAATGGAAATAGACCATAAATTGAAAAGTTTTTGGACTTGGGAGAAATCCTCTTTTCCGAAGGATCTTATCATAAGGATGGCCCCGGGGAACCATAAAGCCAAGAAGATCAGCGCCTTCCTGCCGGCTACGTTGAATTCCTTTTTCCACAAGCGCCGTAAGTGTCACTTCATCCAATGCCAATAAATCGACAATGACGGCGCTATTGAAGTTGAGAAGCTCAACCTTTCTCAAGACAATATACCCTTTCATTTCTCCACTTCTTTTTGCTCGATAAATCGCATAGGTTCTGGTTGGGTGTCGAAGATATCTCCAGGTCAAATAAGTCCGATTTCGGACTCCCATAATGGGGTAAAGTGATACTGCTTTTTGCCAGAAACGATCGAACTGGTCATCCAACAAAACCATTTCTTCTATTTCAATCCTTTCCGACCTATTTCTTCTTCCGAATCTGCGGAAAAGAAAAAACAAGAACCTTACCACCCCTCCAGCAAGAAGGCTCAGAAGTGGAAAGTGGAGGTACCGATTTATGATGCCGCCAAATCTTATTGGATAGACCAAAACGGGAAGCTTCACCACTTCCTTCCAGCCGATTTTTTTCAATCCTTGAATCGTTTCCTGCCGTATAGGGAATGCAATCAAGAAACGTCCATTCTCTTTTCTCACCCGTTCGATTCCGTATCGCCCCAGCGCCTCGAAGATACCCCTTCTCCAATAATCGGGGTGAACCATCAAATCAAGCGAAAGGGTCCCCAGAATAGGTTCTCCTTGGACGGAAAACGACCGAGGGATATCTGCAAAGTGTCCGACGATCTTACTCCCATCCTCCACAACATAGATCCATCCCTGCCCATCAGGCCCTTCCAGGAATTCCCACCCCCAAAATCTTGGATCCAATTTGTCTTTTTCTTCTTCCCTGAAGACAATTCCTCTCAGAGATAAAATCTCTCCCATATCCATCTTACTTCCATCCCGAACTTTCCAAGAATGCATTTTATCCAATGAACTCATCCTTAAGTGTAGAGAATTTCAATAAATCACCTCGTAAATAATGGATGTCCGATCCGCTCTTATAAAAATTTCTTTTAGATCCGTTGATTGAATTGATTCGATGAAACCCGGGTTCATTTCGTCCGTATGTCTATTGACGAGAATATATCGAACCCCTTCCGTTTTTGCATACTTGATGATCTCGCTATAGGATTTGCCAGGATTCCCGGGTGCAGAAATCCCCTGAGGTAACATCATGAACTCTCGGTCAGCATAGAATGCTTCGATGGGGCTATTACTCATAATGATAGCATCTGGCGGAGTATTTTGTTTTAACCACACCCCAACCTTTTTCTGATCTGCACGACTTCTTCTCTCAGGTGTCAAACTCTGTGGCAACTGGATTAGGATCACAAAAAGGATGCATAAGGAAATCACTTTTTCTGGATTCGATATCCTGATTTTTCCCAAATACCTCTTAATTTCTAAAATACCTGCACCTGCCCAAAAGAGAGAAAGGGGAATGACTGGGACTGAAAAACGGATCGTGGAAGGGACAAAGGTGGACAAAGAAAACAGATGGAAGAGAACCAGGGAGGCTAAGAACAACTCAAAGGCAATAACCCTCCCTCTAACCCTCATTAGCCCAAAGAATAGAAATAGCCACAACGAAAAGTGGTAAGCCCTCAAATAGTGATAGATAACAGAAGGGAGAAAGTGAACTACTTTTTGGGTGATCTTTTGGATTCTGAAATTCTTTCTTACGGGTTTATCTGGCTCAATGCCTTTTGATGGATTAACCTCCTCAACACCCTTTTTAAAAAATTGAGCTTGTGTTCCCAGACCCTTCTTACTAATCAACCATTGGCCTGTTTCCTGATGGATAGAGAGGACGTAAGGAATAACAAAAACAAGAACGCTCAGGATGAGGACCCCCAGCAGGATCAATTTCTTGAACCATTTCTTTCCAAAAACCCCATCCACAATGATCCAGATCAGATAAACCAAAACGTAACCAATCCCCTCTGGTCTTGTCAGATAGGCCAGACCCAAAAAACATCCTGATGATGCCATCTTCCATACTTTCTCCTTTTTTAGCCCCGTCCAGAAAAAATAGACCGACAGAATCAAGAACCCCCAATAAGTGGCTTCCGTAAGGAGCATTCCTGAATAAGTGACCAGGTACGGATGGAAAGAATAGAAAAGCGCCGAAAAGATGGCTTCCTTTTGACCAACTGCACCTTTAATTAAATAGAATAATGGGATGATGGCGAAAGTCCCAAAAAAAAGAGAGAGTAATCTCCCTGCTATTTCGACATGGGCCGTATTTAGTGAAAGCAAAGAGATCAAGAAGGGATAAAGAGGTGGGGCAGGCGCAGATAATCCTTTTATAAAATGACCCTTTAAAAAATCCCTTGCCCAGAAACCATAGCCAGCGCTATCAAAGGCAATTCCTTGTGCCATCAGGACTGCATAAAGCCTTAAGGCAAACGCAATCCCGATGAGGAGTAGAAGTACTTGCTTTTCATTAAGGGTCTTGAAGAAATCAATAAATTTATTGGCCATTGATTTAAATTAAAGGTAGAAAAGGGAGTTAAGGTATTAACCGAAGTGTCTGGTTAAAATTTGAACGATTTTCTGGCTTGCCTTCCCATCTCCAAATATCTTATTTCCCTTTAAATACCTCCTTCGGCCCTCCGTATGACTTACCCCTTTCACAATCTTTTCCGGACTCGTCCCCACCAATACATTCCAACCACTTTTAATTGTCTCCACCCACTCCGTCTCTTCTCTCAACGTCAAACAGGGAACCCCAAACCAATAAGCCTCTTTTTGAACTCCCCCCGAGTCAGTCAGGATGGCCCCGGCGTTTTTTTCCAATTTGACCATATCGAGATAAGAGACTGGCCCAATGAAGTTAATATTTTTGAATTCGAAGAAGAGTCGGTAGGCCTTCATCACCTTCTTTGTCCTTGGATGAAGGGGAAGGATGACAGGAGTTTTTTTCCCAATCTCGTTCAAGGCTCTGAAGATGGATTTTAGCCTTTTAGGGTCATCCGTATTCTCGGCACGATGGAGAGTGGCCAGGTAGTAACTTGCGTCTCGTTTCTCGTGTCCCGTGTCAAAACCCAAATTCTTAAGAATCGCTGACCTTTTCTCAGCAATCTTTGAGTAGTAAAGAATAGAATCGTACATCACGTCGCCCACGTTCTTGACGATTCTTGTCGCTCCATTTTTTATTCCTTCTTGAAGCAAATTCCCGACTGCTTGGTCAGTAGGACAGAATAGTAAAGTTGAAAGATGATCTGTCAAAAGACGGTTAATCTCTTCTGGCATCGCTGAATTATAACTCCTCAAACCTGCTTCTACATGAGCGACAGGAATTCTTAATTTTGCCGCGGTTAAAGCGCCAGCCAAGGTCGAGTTCGTGTCGCCATACACAACAACCGTATCAGGTCTCTCCGTTTCAAGAACCCATTCAATACGTTCAAGCATCTTCCCGGTCTGCCTGGCATGTGAACCCGAACCCACCCCCAGATGATAATCTGGCTTGGGAAGATTAAGTTCCTCGAAAAAGACTTTATCCATCATGTAGTCATAATGCTGCCCGGTATGAACCATTATATCTTGAATCCGCCTCTTCCTGCGGTTCATTTCTTGAATCGCCCGGCGGACGGCGGCGGCCTTAATGAATTGGGGCCTTGCTCCGACAATGGTAACGATCTTCATCTCCGACTCCAAAATGGAACATCTCCATATTATGCCTGCTTGCAGCACAGGCTCCAAAGGGGCTATGCACCACCCAAAATTTCCCCCAACCTGTCCTTTGCACTTAGAGAATTCTTAGCATGTCGGTAAACAAGAAGGTACTTTTTCAATCTGTATTTTGCTCTTAACTTATTCCTAACAAAGGGAAAGGAAAGCGTGAGCACAATAATTCCTCGACAGGCTTTCGAGATCTTCTTTCTATTGATCCGCTTCACTGTCTCTGCGTCATAATGCTTTTTATAAAAAAGATGCTCTGCACGGATTTTCTTGTCCCATACAGCAATCGGCGTCGTATTTCTTTCGCTCTGGCCACCCAAATGAGTGGCGACGGCTTCGTCTATGTAACCGATTTGGTAGCCATGCTTTCTCACTCTTAGACAGATATCCAGATCTTCTCCGTAGATAAAAAAATCTTCATCGAACCCCCCGATGTTCTTCACCACATCAGCGCGGACGACCATGCTCGCACCGATAACGCATGCGATCGAGCCCGGCAGCCCCGAGAGTTCTCCCTGCGTGTATTCTTCTCCCAAGTATTGCTCCGATTTCGACCACTGTAATGTTCCGTCTGGGTCCACTAACCTGGTTCCTGCCAGACCTACTTGGGGATTGGATTCCATATAGGATACTATGGTCCCTAAGGCCCCTCTTCTGAGCCTTGCATCCGGGTTAAGAAAAAAGACGAACTTCCCCCGGCAACGGTGTAAGACTTGGTTATTCGCCGCAGCAAATCCCCGATTCTCATTATTAGCAACGAGAGATACCATAGGGAATACTTTTTGAAGATAAGTTACGCTCCCGTCACTTGACCCATTATCCACAACAAAGATTTCCTTACGGCAATCTTCCTCCGCGAGGACCGACTGGATGCAATCCCCAATTAGGTCTTGGGTATTGTACGAGACAATGATGATTGAGATTTGAGGTTGTCCTGTTTCACGGATCATTCGTCAGCCATCCAATATTCAACTTTATCCTTTATCTTACGATAAGATTTCCCACAAGCCTTACATGAAGCTTTCCCGGATCGAAAGGCAACTTCCTCGGCACATTGACAGACCCACCCTTTCACTTTCCCCGGATTGCCATAAACCAAAGCATAGTCCGGAACATCCTTGGTCACGACAGAACCAGCTCCGATAAAAGCATACGCACCAATCGTATTTCCGCATACAATCGTCACATTGGCACCAAGGGTGGCCCCTCTTTTCACCAAAGTTTTCCGAAATTCTTTCCTTCTCGATATGAAACTCCTGGGATTAAAGACATTCGTAAAGACCACGGAGGGCCCGCAGAAGACCTCGTCCTCCAAAACCACACCATCATAAATAGAGACATTGTTTTGAACCTTTATATTACTTCCCAAGAGTGTACCTGAACCGATAAAGACATTTTGGCCGATAATACAGTCCTCCCCAATCCTGGCACCCGACATGATGTGGGTGAAGTGCCAGATCTTGGTCCCCTCCCCAATCTCCACGGGTCCATCCACGACAGCCGTGGGGTGAATAAAGTATTCCTTTTCCATCTCCCTATTCTCCTTCGAGGCGGATTGGAAATCCCTTCTTCTTCAAAGACTCCTGGGCAGCCATAAGAATTTTTACCACTCTAAGTCCGTCCCGGCCTCCGGTTTTAGGTTCTTTCCGCGATTCGATGCTTTGAATAAAATGTTCTGCTTCAGCCCGAAGCGGTTCAGCCATCTTGATACTCGGAATGGTAATATCCCCAAACCTCAGACTGAGATATTCTCCGTATGTATCATAAGAAAGATTCTTTACCCCTTTATCATAGACCTTCAATTTTTCGGAAGCCTCCATATCGTCGAAGACAACCATCTTTTTTGAGCCCACGATGGTGACCCTTCTTAACTTATGAGGATCTAACCAACTTAAATGAATATTTGCCATCTTGCCATCAGAGAATTGGAGGCTGAGAAACACCACATCCTCAATCCCCTTTTGGATATAACTTTCTCCATGAGCGGTCACCGCAACCGGTTCTTCCTCGAGGAGGTATAAGATGACCGATAGGTCATGGGGGGCAAAAGACAGAAGGGCATTCTCATCCTGGCGAATGACACCCAGATTGACCCGCTGGGTATAAATATAATAAATCCTCCCTAATTCACCAGAGTTCACCATTTCCTTCAGCCGGTCGACCACAGGATGATAGATCAAAAGATGTCCCACCATCAGAATTCTTTTCCTCTTCTCCGCGATCCCTAACATCTCCTCGGCATCTTTCGTATTTAAGGCCATGGGTTTCTCTACCAATACATCTTTGTCGGCCAGCACAATCTTCTTCGAAAGGGAATAATGGGAAAGGGCGGAAGAAGCCACCACCACTCCTCTCACCTCTGGATCCTGAAGAATGGGTTTCAAATCCTCAACCATCTTCGTTTGGGGGTAGGTCTTCTGTAATGGGGACAATTTCGAAGGATCCTGATCACAGACATATTTCAACCGAACATTAGGAATTTCGGAAAACACCCTGATATGGTTCTTCCCCCATGCCCCAGCTCCCACGACAGCGATGTTGATCATAGGCCCTCCCATGTAAATCGTGTTCCGTGCCTCGTGGCCGCTAAAACCCCCCAAATCCCTTTTGAAATTTCAGCTTTGGCGAGAATATATCCCGCGAACCCTCGCCTCAAGGGATTTGACCCGTTTTGGCACCTATGATTCGATATTGAAGCACCAAAAAATCGATCAACCCATCAAAAAACAACCTGTTGATGAACTTCATGGCCTTTCCGCACCGTTTTTTCTTTATCAGCTTTTTGATCTGATAGCCTGTTTCTTGAAACATATTCTCAATCGTTTTCAGAGTAAAAAAACGTAAATGGGTCCTATCTAATATTCCAAGGTCAACATATTCCCATTGCCCATTCAAGATTAAAGGTTTCAGAATCTTGTAATATCGGATGTTAGGAATGCTGCAGATAATGATTCCGTCATCCTTCAGAATTTCCCTGTGGCGTCTAAGAACTTTCCAAGGATCAACCAAGTGTTCTAACACATCGCCGTAGAGAATACAGTCAAAGAAACCCTCACTGAAAGGCAAGATATCCATCTCGATATCACCGATAATTACTTCTTGATAATAGGACTTTGCTTGCTGGGCTGCGTAAGGATTCAGTTCAACCGCGAAAATCTCTTCAAAACCTTTTTCTCTAAGCATTTGCCCCGTCGTCCCCACACCACACCCCACATCCAATATTTTCCTGGCTCCTTTGGGAACGAGTTCAATCAGGTCGGTTCTTGGAAAAAATCCATGAAAATAATTAAAGTCCTGATGGCCTGTCGCCATTTCCGCTATGATCCTTATCCCTTCTATTGACGATCCGGCCGAGCTGCTTCCCTCAATCCCATCCCTTCAGGAAAGAACCTCAGGTGCCACCAAAAAAGATAGGCATAAATTGAGAGCTTTCTTCGCCAAGCCTTGATGGCAAAAAAAGTAACCAGACAAGTCGCCGTCACCATCAGCAGTTCGAATAATAATCTCATCATCAGCCCGCCAAGGAGGATCGCCCACTGTAAACTCCCCCTATTTTTTTTGAAAAAGTGGTATCGAGAACGAAAATACTCAACCCTTGCCCTTTTTCTTTCCGCCTCAGCGCTCTTCCCTTGAAAATGATAGATCTCAGCTTGTGGGACATGGTAGACTTTCCACCCTCCCCTCTTTATCCGATAGCACAAATCCGTTTCTTCAAGAAAAAGAAAATAATCCTCATCGAAAAAACCAACTTGATTCACAGCATCCCGTCTTGCCATCATACAGGCACCAATCACGGAATCCACTTCAACGGGCTCAGAATAATTTGTCTCTTTTCCTGGAAACTTCTTCGGGAAAAGCCACCTCAGAAGGCTCTTATTAAGGAGTTCCGTTGCTAGGGATGGGAAGTTAGCGATGGAGTTCTGTTTCGATCCATCCGAATTGAGTAGTTGTGCCCCCGCCACCCCGACATCGGAATGGGCATCCATGAATGATTTCAGGTATTCAATAGCTCCATGTTTCACCTGGGCGTCCGGGTTCAGAAGAAGGGCATATTCCCCAGATGTTTTTTGAAGTCCTTGATTGACAGCCGTCGCAAACCCGAGATTTTTATCATTTTCAATGAGAGAGACGAAGGGGAATACCTTCCTTATTTCATCCGCGCCCACGTCCTGGGAGCCGTTATCGATCACAACAATCTCCCAGTCCGTCCTTCGCTCACTTTCACTAATCGACTCCAAACAGGAAAAGAGAAACGCTTTTGTATTCCGATTAACGATAATGATGGACAAATCAATCACGCCTTTACAAGCTCCAAGTATAACTGGACTGCCTATCTCAAACGATTGACAACCCAATTCAGCTCAATTCTTTTATGAAATTCAAGAGGTCCTTTTTTGTCCTCTCCAGGGTAAACCCTTTCGCCACCTCAATTCCTCTATCTACGCACTTCGCTCTCAGGTTTTTGTCTTCGATAAAAGCGAGAACCCCCTCGGCAATTCTATCCGGACGATGAATCGGAACGAAATAAGCGAA
>DATHCH010000269.1:0-6081 GCA_035319625.1 Thermodesulfobacteriota bacterium | reverse complement strand
CTCTTTCACCCGCCGGTGGAAGGAAAGGTGATGAGAGGATTTGAAGGTCTTGATGTCGGAGATCGGGTTCGCGTTCAGCTCATCGGGACCGATGTGGAGCGAGGGTTCATCGACTTTGTAAGAGCAGGATGAGGGCAGGGGGATTAAGACTCGCCCGTCCCGGCATAAGGATAGATATCATTATGAAAGGTAGAACCTTATAATTTTACGGACGCCCCGCTTGTCTTTGAATTCTTAGCTTTTCTTTTTTCCGGACGCCTTCGCGTAATCCAGCATTCCTTGAAAATCAACGACAACCACTGGCTCATCTCCAACAACCCAGGCCTCATGTCCCGCCTTGAGCGATGAGACATCCCCAGCCTTAAAGTCCTTTTCTGTTCCGTCGTCCATTTTAACTCTTAGCGTTCCGGACATGTGATACTGGAAATGGGGAGCCTCACAGCTTTTGGTATTTACCAAAGGCTTGACAGATTGAGACCATCTCCATCCCGGTTGTAATGTGGCCCGTCCTACTGTTCTCCCATCGAGATTGATGAGCTCTAATTTTCCCTTATCAAAGGTCCTCACCTCATCGGGTTTATTGAGGCTTTTTCCTTCCATACTTACCATCTTAATCACCTCCTCAGCATATAGACTTGAGTTCTTCTCTTTGTCAAAAGATGGTTATTGGAAATCCGCCTGTCAAGCAAAATCCTACTTGGGCAAAGTTAGTCCCATGAGATATATGGGAGAAGAAGGCGGTCCCTGTTTCACCCGCCGGTGGAAGGAAAAGTGATACGAGGATTTGAAGGTCTCGATGTCGGAGATCGAGTTCGTGTTCAGCTCATGCTGTAAAGTTAGGATGTTATCAAAACATCTTTCGCAAAAGATTTCCGGACCCTGACCTTTTCGGGAGGAGTTTCCTGAAAAGCAAAATAATCAGGAGAATTTTTATTGGGTTTCGATTTTGACTTCTCCTTATAAAGGTTTTCGAGTCTTTCTTCCTGGCGTTCTGTTAACCTTTGTGTTTTATCGAAATCCTCTGATGCGGATTTGATAAATTGGTCTTCATTCTTAGTTAATTTATACTGGCTTAATCCTGACATGACCCATTCAAGCCTTTCTTTATTCATAATGACTCCTTTCCGTCATGATAACTCCCTATCAGTCTCTATTTCCTGAAGCACTCTATACAGAGCAGTTTTTTGTCATCAGGTGGGGGAACCGAGGTAACAACTTCCCTTCCGCAACCCGAGCATAAAACTTTATAGGATTTTGGATGCCTCAAAAAGCTCGGTCTTGAAGCATGAAACCTTCCGTGTCTTCTGCGCTGTATCATTGTTCAACCTCTTCTCTGCAGAGTCCGGATTAATAACGGCTTCCGCCGCCGCTATTATCCATCCGTCCTCCCCGCCTTCCCTGGTCGGCACGGGGACGGGCCTCATTCACACTGATCGCTTTTCCCAGGAGGTCTTTCCCGTTAAGGCTTTTAATGGCCGTTTGAGCCTGAGACTGCGTAGGCATTTCTACGAAACCAAACCCCCGGGACTGACCGCTGTATTTGTCTTTGACCACTCTCGCTGAGGTTACCTCGCCGAAGGATTCGAAGGCTTCTCGAATCGTCGCATCTGTTGCTTCATGCGATAAATTCCCCACATAGATATTCATAATCATTCTCCTTTTCTTGGACGTTTTTCCCTTTTCTTTGTTAAAAAAGTCTCGCCCCATTCGACTGCAAATTCTTCATGCCAGGTCCACACTGAGCCTGCTTTCTTGATCCTAACCTCCAAATCAGCTTCGATTTGGCTATAAAAAAGCCCGCAAAGAAGTCGTTTAGAGTTCTTGCGGGCGTAAGCTATAAGCCTATAAGGCTCTGTGCAACTTGGTTTGTGGATTCATCATAAGCTAATTCATGCTTAAAAGCAAGAGAATATGCTTAGGCAGTACAATTGGAAGGAAAAGTGATACGAGGGTTTGAAGGTTTTGATGTCGGGGACCAAATTTGAGTTCAGTTCATCGGCACTGACTTAGAACGAGGATTCATCGACTTTGTAAGAGCAGGAAGAGGGCAGGGGGGATTAAGACTCGCCCGTCCCGGCAGGGAAATAGATCCTTGTACAAGTAGAAATTTATAATTTTACGGACGTCCCCCTTGTCTCGCTCGGGAGTTCTTATCACCTGTTTGATATTTGAGGTATTAGGTGGTTTTTGCAGAGCGCAATGTTAAGCCAGTCCAAATAGCCCCCAGTAAATCGATAACCCCGAACATAATCAGTAGTGGTTTTGCGAATCCTAACAACACAAAAGCGGCGAAAAAGACAACGAGGGTAGAACGGGTATACACTGTCCATCTGAAAAAGTCGGTCATCTCCTTCCGTGCCGCTTGAGTGTAATAGAATCCCAAATAGAGAAGCAACAATCCGGCAACGCGAATTCATACTTCAGTGGTACTGGTACGGGACATCTTAAGCAGGAAATTAGGTACTACGATCATCATGATGCCGAGTACAGCGGCATATAAACCAAATACAAACATACTACGAGCGCTTTTACTCATTTTCCCTCCTCCTTTCAGATGTTAAAGGTTAGAATTCAAATGGGGGCGGATACAAAACTTTGCTTCTGACCCGGGGGTTTCTTTTTCTGAGAACGAAGAAATATCTGTGCCGCCACCGTGTGATTGGAGTATATAGATTTTATGAAAATTGGTCAACCGAATCTTTCAGAAAGAGAAACAGATTTGGGGTCGCCCATTAAAGGGTCCCTGTCAAAAGAAAAGACATATATCGTTTAGATCTTCCCGGCGGACGCTTCCGCCTCCTCGAGAAAAAGAAGGAAATCAATACGGCGAATACCGCCTTTACCGTTTTGGAGGCATAGGATAGATTATCCAAGATATTTGAGGCTTCATTATTTTTGCTAGGTCTCATTTCCTGACTGAATTTTTCAGTCAATTGTAAGGGGGGACGGGTTCCCATCTTTAGGACAACACTCCGACGTGGTTGAATCATACACTTCCTTTGGCGAACACCTCTAAACCATTGATGGTTCCCCCGCCAAACTGTACCATGGTTTCCATAGCAATGGTCAATCCTTCCTTGAGATAGACCCCATCAATGCCGGGAACAGCATAGGAATAGAAAAGAACATTGCGCGTATCATCCTTCACTCTTGTTTTTTCATCCGCTCCCTGACAAAGAACACAGATGATGTCCTTTCGTCCCGGAGCACGATCTCTCCCTCTTTTATTGTGAATTGGCGGCCGCCCATTCCGGCACTTGTCTCTCCCCCGCGAGCCACATCGAGCGTCAGCTTGCCTTCGATCCTATCACAATCAGTGACAGCCACAAGGATTCCGGCACACATCTCGGCCATGAAGTGGGCATCCACCATGAGGTTGTACCTCGGAAATCCGCTGTGGATAGTTCTTCTTAGATGCTGTGGCAGGGGGCACTCATACCCGAAGCTCTGAAAAAAAAGGTCGTATCTCTGGATGCGCCCAGAAATCTCAGCAAGGTTTTCCCGCTTTCTCATTTTTCGCAGGAGCTTTCGCTTGTATTGATCAAACCCTGCGGTGTCGATTAAGGGCTTGCACCCTGAGATGAGTGTCAACCCAAACGCCACCCCCGGGTACTTGACCTCATAGGCCGACGAGATCGAAAAGTCTATCCATGTCACCATCTTCTTTCTTCCACTCCAAACCTTGATCTCAGAATAATGTTCAAACGCCTTTCAGTAATCATCCTCTGAATGAAATTAAAAAGCCCAATCCTATTTCAGAAATGGGCCAAAATTAATGGTGGATTCCGCGGTCGAATCTTTATCGTTAACTTTGTTTATATTTTACGAAGATTTCCTTCTGACCCTAGGTTTTTTTCCCTAAGAACGGATAAATATCCACACCACCACCCTGCGATCGGAGTATATATATTTTACGGAAATCGGTCAACCGAAACTTTCAGAAAGAAAGCAAGGAACCGGTTGCCAATTTCTACGAACAAATCACCTTGAGCTTTTTGTGGACTCACGGTATATAGAGTTAAGCATCATCTAAGAAATCAACGAAGAGTGGAAGTAACCCAGTCGAAGGAGAGAATATGGACTCCCTTGTTGATCCTTTTGTAATGGCTGAAAGATTAGGGAAGATCGTTAGCTCTGGGGATAAAAGGAAATATTACCGATTTCGGCCTGCTCCGTTTTATGGAGGGATTGCCACTGCTGATTGTGTGGGATGTTGTCTGAAATGTCTTTTTTGCTGGTCCTGGAATATCATCGTTCAACCAGAAAAGGTCGGGCGATTCTACTCCCCTCAGGAAGTGGCCAGAAACCTCCTCTCCATCGTTAAAAAGAAAGGATTTCGCCAGGTCAGAATCAGTGGGAACGAACCTACCCTTCATCGTTCTCATCTCTTGCAGGTTCTTCAGGTCATCCCGGAAGAAATCCATTTCATCCTGGAAACCAATGGCATTTTAATTGGCTGTGACCCTTCTTATGCAAAAGACCTCTCCTGTTTCCCTAACCTTTATGTCCGGGTGAGCTTGAAGGGTGCCTGTCCCGAAGAGTTTTCACGTCTCACCGGTACAAGGCCTGAAGGATTCCCCTTGCAACTAAAAGCATTGGAGAACCTTCTAGAGGAAGGAGTGGACTGTTTCCCAGCGGTCATGGCCAATTTTTCCTCGCCGGGGGAAATTGAGCAATTGAGACAAATATTGAAAGGAATCCGGTCAGATTTTGCTGACTTTGAAGAAGAGGAACCGATCCTCTATCCTTTTGTTGTGGACCATCTCCAGAGGGCCGGGCTAAAATGGACCGGAGGTTGCACTCCCAATTAGATTATGGAAAAAGAAGCGTATCTATACCATGAACTCGACCAAGAAAAGGTCTTGTGCCTCACCTGTCAGAGAAAATGTATTATTCCCGAAGGCCAAAAGGGTTGGTGTCAAACAAGGGAAAACAAAGGCGGAAAACTATATAGCCTGATATATGGAGAGGTCTCTACCCTCTCTATAAACCCTATCGAAAAGAAACCTGTCTTTCACTTTTATCCCGGATCCAGGTGGCTTTCCCTGGGAAGCGTGGGATGCAATTTTCGCTGTCCCGGATGTCAGAATTGGGATATCGCCCACTGGAAGGAAGGACAGATGTATACGGAATATCTGTCTCCGGAGGAGTTGATCTCCAAGGTGAAGGCTGCCGGCTGTATCGGCATATCCTTTACATTCAACGAGCCTGCATTGTGGTTTGAATACACGGTTGATGCTGCAAGACTTTCCAAGGCCCAGGGCCTCTATACAAATTATGTCACCAATGGATTTATTACAGAAGAGGCATTCGACGGGATCGCACCTTTTCTTGATGTATACAGGGTTGATATAAAAGGTTTCGCCGAAGAGACGTACACTAGAATCGGGCATATAAAAGAATTCAAGGGAATCTTGGAGATCACAAAAAAGGCAAAGAAGTATGGGATGCATATAGAGGTTGTTACAAATGTCATTCCAGGATTCAATGATAGTGACGCAGAGATCCGATCCATTGGATCCTGGATAAAAGATAGCCTTGGCCCTGAAGTCCCATGGCATGTGACAAGATTCTACCCTCATCTCGAACTGACCCACCTGTCGTCTACACCTGTCTCCAAACTTGAGAGGGCCTGGTCCATAGGAAAAGAGGAAGGTCTCTGGTACGTGTATCTCGGGAATGTACCAAGACATAGAGGGGAAAATACGTATTGCCATAGGTGCGGTGAACTACTGATAGAGAGGCATGTTTTTGACATCGTAAAAAATAGAATGGTAGGTAACAGATGCCCTCAATGCAACGCGATCATACCAGGAAGGTTTGGCAGAAAGGGTTGAATGATAGAAATGGCTGAGTGTACTCTGTGCAACGCTAGAATCTGTGCTGTGGGGTCGAATCTTTATCCTTTACTTTGAAACGAAGAAATATCTGCACCGCCGCCCTGCGGATTCCTGATTGGAATATATCTATTTTATGAAAATTGGTCAACCGAATCTTTTGGAAGAACATCTTGACAATATACAAAGTTTGTATGTATACTTTATCGGAAAGGAGGTAAGAAGATGAAGTCAAGCACTGTGA
>DATHCH010000268.1:0-4338 GCA_035319625.1 Thermodesulfobacteriota bacterium | reverse complement strand
AGGAGATTCCCGTCCAAGGAATCAGCTGGATGGACCATGAGTTTGGCTCTTCTCAACTCCGGGAATACCAGGTTGGATGGGATTGGTTCAGCATTCAATTGGACAAAGGGACGGAGCTGATGTTTTATCAAATCCGGCACAAAGACGGAAAAATAGATCCTTATTCAAGTGGAACCATCATCTTTCCTGATGGAACATACCAGCATTTACTTAAAAACGAATTTCAGATTAAAGTTCTGGATCACTGGAAAAGCCCAAAGAGCGGCGCCGTCTATCCCTCCAAATGGAAAGTAATGGTCCCCGGTCATCGGATTAATTTAACCATTTCCCCAACCGTTAAAGATCAAGAATTGATTACCAAGGAATCCTCCCGCGTGACCTATTGGGAGGGAAGTGTCAAGGTGGGCGGGAAATACCAGGGCGAACCTATCAAGGGCGTGGGTTATGTCGAATTGACCGGATATGCTGAATCCCTCTCCGGAAAGATCTGATCCGACGGCAAGTCATTTGTTTTGATGTTTGAAATAATTTAAAATTGCGTTGATTCATAAAGGAGAACTTTGACAAGTTCTGGCTATAGAGATTTTTAATCTGAAGAAGAGTGAAAAAAGATTGTAAAGTTGGCGGAGGTTATTTGCATTGAGGCTCGGGACGAAGTTAACTCTTTATCTCTCCCTAATCATTGTGGTTGTGCTTTCAGGATATGGCTATCTTAATACTTTATCCCGTCGGGAGATCCTCCTGACAAGGATGAAGACCGAGGTGAAAAGTACCACTCAAGCCCTAAAGGTATCGCTCGAGGCGATTCAGCTACCGGAGGAGATGAAGTATATCCAGAGGCTGATCGATGCCGTGAGCGAAAATGGAAAAACGTTGGATGTCGTAGTTTACTACCCGGAGGAAAACCTCATCTTTCATAGTCATTCTTTAGAGAGGGCCATTGAACCTTATTTGGGTTTGATCAAAAGATCGGTTCGAGAAGACCGTCCCCAAGAGGAATTTGACACCCATCAAAAAGTCCCAATGTTTTCATACACCCTCCCTTTTAAAGAAAGAACCGGGCACATCGGAGGTGTTTCCACCTTTCGACACACCTCCTTGATGGAGAAGGAAATCGAGAAATCGCAATGGTCTATTTTCGTTACGATCTTTGTGCTCATTTGTGGGACGCTGTTGTTGATCCTTTTAGGCACAAGGAAATGGGTGACACACCCCATTTCCAAACTCATGGACGGAATCAACCATTTGTCAAAAGGGGATCTTGATCACCAGATCGATCTGAGAAGAAGAGATGAACTCTCCCAATTGGCTCAAGCTTTTAATCAAATGGCAGTGGACTTAAGAATAGCCCGGGAACGGATCTTACGGGAAGCTGAAACAAAATTAGAATTGGAAAGGAGTCTTCGGCAATCGGAGAAGCTCGCGACCATTGGTCAATTAGCTTCAGAGCTGGCTCACGAGATCGGAACGCCTCTCAGCATTATCCATGGAAGAGCGGAGTTGATGCAAAAAAGACTGGGAGAAAATGAGGAAACACATAACTATTTGAATATTATCCTTCACCAAACCGAGCGCATTACAAAGATCATTCAAGAACTTCTCGGGTTTGTGAGAAGAAAGAAATCGGAATGGAGGGATTTAAATCTCAGGACCATTTTAGAGAACACCCTCGATCTTCTTGACCAACAGATTCAGAAACAGAGTGTGAGCGTGGTTAGGGATATGCGGGATAACCTTCCACACGTGATGGGAAATCCGGATCAGCTCCAACAGGTTTTTTTAAACCTCATCCTTAATGCGATACAATCGATGCCAGAGGGGGGAAAGCTTTCTCTGTCTGCTTCGATGAAGGAGATTTCAAGGGAGGGGCTGGAGGAGGACCGGAGGCAATATGTGGAGGTATGCGTGGAGGATACGGGAGTTGGAATGGAGAGGGAAGTCATCCAACAGATTTTCGATCCCTTTTTTACGACGAAAGATACAGGGACAGGGTTGGGTTTGATGGTGACGCAGGGCATCGTGCAGGATCACGAAGGATGGATCGAGGTGAAGAGTGAGGTTGGGAAGGGGTCGGTCTTCAAGGTCTATCTTCCCTCTGTCCAAGGGCGGATAAAGGATGACGAATAAAAGGTACAGAATTTTAGTCGTTGATGATGACCTGGAGATGTGTGGATTGCTGTCCGATGTCCTCAGTCAAGAGGGATTCTCGGCCCTCACAATCAGTCAAAGTTTGGAGGCCTCCAAGACGATCAAGAAAGAAGAGTTCGATGTCATCGTCACCGATTTAAGGATGAAAGGCTTGAAAGGTCTGGATCTCCTTGAGGAGGCGAAGCGGGTGGCGCCCCTCACACCGGTGATCATCATCACTGCCTTTGGAACGATTGAATCCGCCATCCAGGCGATGAAGATGGGCGCCTACGACTATATCACCAAGCCGTTTCAAATGGACGAGTTCGTCCTGACGGTTAAAAAGGCGCTGGAAAATCGTTTGTTAAAAAAAGAAGTGGTCCGGTTAAGAAAGGAGGTAGAATCAAGATATCACTTCCACCACCTCATTGGAAAAAGCCCTTCCATGCAAAGTATTTACGGCCTCATTGAACGAATCGGTGATAGCACCAGTAATGTTCTGATCACCGGAGAAAGCGGAACGGGCAAGGAGTTGGTGGCAAGGGCAATCCATTATAATGGGATTAGAAAGGAAGGTCCTTTCATCCCGATCAATTGTGCGGCCATCCCGGAAACACTTCTTGAGAGCGAGTTGTTCGGTTATAAAAGGGGGGCCTTCACCGATGCGAAGACCGATAAGAAGGGATTAATGGTTGAAGCCGCTGAAGGAACGATTTTTTTGGATGAGGTCACAGAGATGTCTCCATTGTTCCAGGCGAAATTGCTCCGGGTGATTGAGGAGAGAGAAGTTCGGCCCCTCGGGGATACGAACTCTTACCCCATCGATGTGAGGATCATCTCTGCATCGAACCGAGATATAGAGAATCTGATCCACCAAGGTCGCTTTCGTGAAGACTTATACTTCCGGATGAAGGTCATTGATATCGAATTGCCACCTCTTCGAGAGCGGAGGGAAGATATCCCTCTTCTCGCTGACCATTTTATCAACCAATTTGGGAACAAACCGAATCGGAAAATCTCGGGGGTTTCGGAAGAAGCTTTAAGAATACTCATAAATTATTCATGGCCTGGAAACGTGAGAGAGTTGGAAAATATTATCCAGAGGGCGATAGCCCTTTGTCGGCATGAAGTGATCCTGCCGGAGGATTTACCCTCTTCGATGCTCCGTGAGCCGGACGAGGAAAGCCTTCTGGAGAAAGGCCTCCATAAGAAATACACGTTGGATCAATTAGAGAAGGAATATATCAAGAAGGTGCTGATCGACGCCGGGGGAAACAAATCGAAGGCGGCTGAAATACTGGGCCTTGATCGAAAAACGCTTTACCGCAAGATCGAAGAAATATAGTATCATTCTTAAGTCCTTTTGTCCCATTTTGCCACGCGCTGTCGCATTATTCCCCATCTCTTTATTTCTTCGATTCCCATCTATTTTCAAAACCCACTGAAATGAGAAGGTTTCTGCTTTTCTTCAAATTGGCAACCCTATTGCATAAACACGGCACAGGAGAAGGAAATCCTGAAAATGGTTCGGATACTGATCATTGAAGACGATGAAGAGATGAGGGCCTTGTTGAAAGACTCCCTGCTCGAAGAAGGAATTGAGTTCGATTCAGCGGGAAACGGTTCTGAGGCAATTCGAAAACTTGTGGAGGACCCGTTTGATCTCGTCATCACCGATATTCGGATGCCCGGGTTGACGGGATTAGATATTCTCCCGGGGATCAAGAAACTTCAACCCGAGACCTGTGTCATCGTTATTACAGCATTCGGAAGTGAGGAAGTTCGTCGTAAATCCTTTGATCGAGGTGCCACGGCCTATTTAGAAAAACCCATCAATATGAATAGATTAAAAACACTCATTCAGGAAATGGTCTCAAAAAAAGAAAAAAGGGCAGGGGCGTAAATGACGATGGCACATGATGTTCATCGGCCCCGAGGGCCTTGGAAGCTCCGGTGGAAAGAGAGGAACAACATCCTCAGGGAGGTAGTATGAAGCGCCTGATGTGGCTTCTATTCATCTTGTTTGTGCTTGTGGGTTGCTTTACAAAAGGGTCTTTTGCGCAGCAGGCCTTAACATGGCAGCAGGTTCGGACGAGATTTTTGGCGGACAACCCAACTTTGCAGGCAGGACGGATCGGTATCGAGGAGTCCCGGGCACAGGAAATCACGGCTCATCTGCGTCCGAACCCGAACTTCACGGCGTCGGTGGAT
>DATHCH010000267.1:0-5701 GCA_035319625.1 Thermodesulfobacteriota bacterium | reverse complement strand
CGCCTGGACGTGGATAAAATCCTAGAAAAATCCATTGATGAGGTCAAAGGAAATAGGTATACTTCTTCTCACGGGAAACCAGATCGAATCAAGGCCCTCAGAAAGGAGGTCGAAGATGGCAGTTTATAAGAGAGGCCGAGTCTGGTGGATGTGCTTCGTACATGAAGGGAGGTTTGTCCGTAAGACAACCAAGACAACCAATAAAAAGTTGGCGGACAAAATCTTTAACAAGGTGATGGCGGATGTTGCCCAAGGGAAGTGGTTCGAAAAACTTCCTGGAGAGGAAATCACGTTCAAAGAGATGATTGGAAAATACCTTGCCGAGTACTCTTCCAGGAGCAAAAGCGCGAGTTCCTACCGTCGGGACAGTAGCCTGGCGGCTCACCTTCTTGGAGTTTTTGGGGACTCCGTGATCACAAGAGTAACTCCAAGGGATATTACGGAGTACAAAACAAAGAGAAGAGAGGAAGGGGCCGCCGCCCAGACTGTGAACTTGGAACTTGGTTTGATGCGCCATTGCTACAACTTGGCAATCAGGGAATGGGAGTGGGTCAGGGAAAACCCCACACAGAAGGTTCATCGGGAAAAGGTAAGCAACCTGATTGAGAGGTGGCTCACCTTCGAAGAAGAGGAAAAATTGCTCTCCGCCTCGCCGAAGTGGCTCCAGGAAATTTTCATCCTGGGAATTGAGACCGGGCTTAGGCAGAGCGAGCTCTTGGACCTTCAGTGGGACCGGGTAGACCTCCGAAGAAAGACCCTGGCCGTCCTGGAACAGAAGAACAGAGGAAAGGATACGCTCCCCCTGAATGAGAGGGCGCTGGAAATCCTGAAGGCAAGGTCAAGAGTCCGGCACATCAAGTCGAGTCTGGTTTTTTACACCCAGAACGGAACCCCGATTCATGCGAGGAACCTTCTCAGGGCTTTCTATTCGGCGGCAAAAAAAGCAGGTGTCCGAGGGATCAGATGGCACGATGCGACCCGCCACACCTTCGCCACGCGGCTGGCCCAGGCCGGTGTAGACATCTATACGATCCAGAAGCTTGGGAGATGGAAGAGCATCTCGATGGTGATGAGGTACGCGCACCACTACCCCGAGAGCCTGCGCCCAGGAGTTGAGGTGCTGGACGAGCAGAGGAAAAATTATATCACAAATCTATCACAACTGAAGAAGGAAGGGCCTGAGTGCGCTCCGTAACGTATTGAAAGAATTGGCGCGCCCAGGGTGATTCGAACACCCGACCTGCGGATTCGTAGTCCGACGCTCTATCCATCTGAGCTATGGGCGCCTCCCTTAACTGCTCATTTCTTTTTTGATGGAGGAGAGGAAGGTGCAGGAAGGATTTCAACCTGATAAGCTGCATTTTGACCCCTTACAAGGGAATAAGTGATTTTCACCCGTTCCCCGACACCGGGATATCGCGAAGGAACATAAACGGTCTTCCTGCCCACGGCAAAATTCATAACCTCTCCCTTAACTCCTTTGACGGTGATAATCCCCCTGGCAAACGCACCGGTAGTTATGCCAGCGACGCTTCCCTCAAAAGTAGAAGTCTGTTGAGCTAAGGATTCTTCCAATCCGAGCACCGTGATGGCCGCAAAAACCAGTGCCAATAGAATCAAACCTTTCTTGATAGATCCTTCCATAAAAACTCCTCCTTCCTTATCAAATCGCACTCAGGTCTGTGAACCTCGCGCTTAATAATTTAAGTTACTAGCCTTGCAAAGTTCAGGGCAAAACATGCTCTGCATCCTACCGTACAGAGGCATGCACCTTACGTGAAAACCATCTTTTTTAGCTTTCGACGTCCGATTGTAGACTTATAAAATTTCTCTTTCTGTCGAGCTTCACTCATTGTTTTGAATGACTGGAGATGGACATCTTATACGGCCGATGCGGACTCGATGATTTAACTCTCCCAGCATTATGGTCTGTCAAACGTTTATCAACATCATCCGTAACCCCAGTATAAGTCCGAGTTTTTGTTTCATTCAATAGAATATAAACGTAATACATATTCAGTATCACTGGCGGATCCGCCATTTTGTAAAAACAAAATGGCGAGATCTCGCCAAATTTTGCATAGCAAAATTTGGCGGAGAGAGAGGGATTTGAACCCTCGATCCCCTTTTAAGGGGGATACTCGCTTAGCAGGCGAGCCCCTTCGGCCTCTCGGGCATCTCTCCGTGATTTCACCTCCGGCGAAATACTCTTAATAAAAACCTCTAACTATTTATTTATAAGTTACACGTCCAAAGTTCTCAGTTAGGGATAAAATTTGTCTTGCAAATTTTCTCGCGGATCCGCCATTTTGTAAAAACAAAATGGCGGGATCTCGCCAAATTTTGCTATGCAAAATTTGGCGGAGGGAGTAGGATTCGAACCCACGTCCCCTTTCGGAGAAGCGGTTTTCAAGACCGCCGCCTTAAACCACTCGGCCATCCCTCCATCTTAACAACAGTCAATAGTTTTTAGTTCGGAGTTCGGAGTGATATTTTAAAATGTTATTCTATTCTTCTTATCTCCGAACTCCCAACTCCGAACTCATCACCGGCTTTTTACTTCCTTTTCTCTATTTTTCCCACTCCATAGAGGTAATGCCGCAACACCTCCGGGATGATCACGCTCCCGTCCGCCTGCTGATAATTTTCTAAAATGGCCACCAGGGTTCTTCCAACGGCCAAGCCGGAGCCGTTAAGGGTGTGAACATACTCCGTCTTCGACTTTCCAGAAATGCGGTATCGAATCTTTGCCCTTCTTGCTTGAAAATCCTCAAAATTACTGCAGGAGGAGATCTCTTTAAACGTATCCTGACCGGGAAGCCATACCTCGATGTCATAAGTCTTCGAGGCTGAAAATCCCAAATCCCCCGAACAGAGATTGACGACCCTGTAGGGAAGTCTCAGCCTTTTCAGAACCTCTTCTGCATTGGAGAGAAGCTTCTCCAACTCGTCATAAGAGGTTTCGGGCTTTGCGAATTTCACCAGCTCCACCTTATTGAACTGGTGCTGTCGAATCAAGCCGCGGGTGTCTTTGCCATACGATCCAGCCTCCTTCCTGAAACAAGGCGTGTAGGCTGTATAGTAAAGAGGCAGCACCTTTTCCTCAAGGACTTCATCCTGATGAATGTTTGTCACAGGAACTTCAGCAGTCGGAATCAGGAAGTAGTCAGTCCCCTCGACCTTGAAAAGCTCCTCTTCGAATTTTGGAAGCTGCCCTGTCCCGGTCATCGATGTCCGATTCACCATAAACGGGGGAAGCACTTCGCGATATCCGTGCTCCCGGGTATGAAGATCCAGCATGAAATTGATCAACGCCCTTTCCAGCTTTGCCCCAAGGTCCCAATAAAGGGTAAACCGCGCTCCGGTGATCTTCGCTCCATTCTTGAAATCAAGGATTCCCAATTCCTCCCCTAAATCCCAATGGGCCTTTGGTTCAAAATCGAATTTTGGAATTTCACCCCACCGCTTGACCTCAACGTTGTCGGATGAATCTCTCCCCTTAGGAACAGAAGCATGGGGGAGGTTTGGAATAGTGAGGAGAAAATCCTGCAGGGCCTTCTCCTTCTCCTCGATCACTCCGTCCAACCCCTTCAGATCCTGAGAGACCTTTTTCATTTCCTCGATTAATTCGGAGGCATCCTGGCCTGCTCTTTTCTTTTTACTTACCTCATCGGAGACCTTTTTCTGAAGTGCCCTTAACCTTTCCCACTCCTGGATGGTTTTTCTTCGCTCCCCATCAATCAAAACGAATTGGTCGAGGTTGACGGCCTGGCCTCTTAACGCCAGCCTCTCCCGAACCTCATCGAGGTGTTCTCGGATATATTTGGCTTCAAGCATAGAAATTCCAACCTTCCAATATTCCAGGGTTTTAAGAATATCATCTATTTCCTTTGAAATCAACCCGTTCGACTCACCCTATTTTGGCAAAGCCATTTCAGAAACTTAGCCGCAACCTTTAGGTTGCGCATTTACCCAGATGCGATTAACGCAGGCTATAGCCTGCGGCTACGATATTGATTGTGGGTTACGGGAATTCCGCTTCGTCGAAGTATCAACTATTGTTTCTTGATCAAATCGGGTTTGGGAGAGACGGGCTGCTCTAAGGAAAGATGTCCGACAATGGTGCTTATCGGCTTTCCATCAATGAGGATTTGAACTCGTTTGATTTGGGCAAAATTGAAGGAGAGGGAATTGACAATAGAATAAACCGTCATCATCTCCGCCGAACTTCCTCCGGGATGATCCTTGGAAAGGGCCGGGGTGAAACTGACTCTGGCCACCCCCGCGTTACTTATCTCAAGATTCAATAATTCTGTTCGAGGAGGAAGGGTGCGAATGAGGCTCCCGTTTGGCCCTTTGATGAGTTCGACGATCACTTCCTTCGCTTCATCTTGCACTGCATTCTTTCTCAAAATCTTCCTTTTCTCCCCGACCAGGTATTCCCCCTCGCTATCGGAAAAATAAAGGAGAATTTCCTTTTTCTCCGCTAAAGCGCTTCGCCTCTTAGTTAAGGGTTTGACGGACCGGAATATCTGCTGATGAAAGAGCAGGACCAAACCAATCCCGATCAGAATCAGGGAAAAAAGAATCTTCCCTCCCTTGCTCTTTTGACGGGTATTTTTCTTACGTTTGGTTTTCAGAACCATTTTTTCTTTTGGACGACGTAGAGCTGTTCAAATTCTTCATCCGATCTAGTAAGGTAAATGATGCCCTCAATTAATGCCATAATTCCAAGTATTATGTTGGGAATGCATAAGAGTACCCAAGTGATTGCGAACCCAATGGTGTTAATCAAAAGATATACAAGTCCTGGACCTGTAAATCCCAAGTAAAATTTATGAATTCCTAAGCTCCCAAGGAAAATTGCCAGCAGGCCTGCAGCCACTTTATTCTTTGAACTCGTGGAAGTACCACCGATTGCGACATAAACAGCCTTCGCGAGATTGCCTTCGACATCGAAATCAACAGTGATGCCCCGCATCGGCATGCCCGTGCCTTTCCATTCTGATCCAGTGAATTGGTACCTCTTTCCATCCGCACCTGAAATCGTGCCGCTGTTCAACTGGATTGAATAATCTAAGATCTGGCCTTTCATGGACTCCCCCTTCTTTTTAGGTTTAAGAAAACCAAATGGCGATTGTTAAGAAGGTTTACATACGTGATCACTTGCTCATTTTAACTGGGGTATATATATGAAACCAGAGATCGCGTGTCAAGCAGAAAAGACCCACGGTACTGCACATTTCGTAGTTTGCAATCGATTCAGGCCAGTGCGAACTGACCTATCTTCTTTTTCAAAAATTGTCCGGTATAAGAGGCCGGGTTTTTCGTCAATTCCTCCGGCGTTCCCCATCCAACCACTTTCCCCCCATTCTCTCCCCCTTCTGGCCCAAGGTCAATAATGTAATCGGCCGATTTGATGACTTCCATATTGTGTTCGATGACGATGACGGTATTCCCTCTGTCGGTCAGCCGATTGAGAACATCGAGCAATCTCTCAATATCCGCAAAATGGAGGCCGGTCGTCGGCTCATCCAAAATGTAGACACTCCTTCCCGTCTCCCTCTTGCTCAACTCCCGGGCCAGCTTGATTCTCTGTGCCTCGCCTCCGGAAAGCGTGGTGGCAGGCTGGCCCAACTTGAGGTAACCCAGACCGACATCGCAGAGGGTCCGGAGTTTCTGACGGATCATTGGGATCGCC
>DATHCH010000266.1:0-13454 GCA_035319625.1 Thermodesulfobacteriota bacterium | reverse complement strand
TAACAATTTGGCATGACTATGGCAACAGCAAGGAGGGTTGAAAAAGCTGTCATAAAAATCGGTGTGACTCAGTAATGATATCTTGGCGACCAAGACGCCAAATAAGCCCGGTTGAACCTGTCATATTAATGAGAACCGTCCTGACGGAGACTGCAGAAGGAGAGTCAAAAAAAACGATTCAGCGTCGTTCCCACAGTGCCCGGCTTTACTTTTCACCGAAAACAACCGCCTCGTACACGTATAGATCCGCGTTCTTCCATCCCTCCCACCCTATTCCCGCCTTGTCCTGTGCACAATGGCCGAGGAACTCTTCCTTCGTCCATCCCGTCTCCTGTGCGACCTGCGGAAGGAATGTCCCCGAACGGTCCCCCTTTCGGATATAGATGCCATGTTTGCCAAGCTGAAATTCATCGATCGAACTGATCTTTCTCATTGGCGTCAGGACCGAAATCTCGATCTTCAAATCCTTCACCTCGCCTTCCTCGACAGGCTTGAAACGATAATCCTGCGTTGCCGAGGCAACTGCCATCTCCTGAACGACCCTGTACAGGGGCTCACTGGCATCGAACCTGCCAATGCAGCCTCGCAAAACGCCGTGTTTATTCAGAGTGATAAAGGCCCCGCACGGCACCTTGAGTGCGCTGTTCAGCGTCGCCGGATCGACTTCCGGAACCGAGCGTGTGCGGATGTACCGTTCTACCGTGCGCCGCGCAATCGCCAACAACGCTGTTTTTTCCTTTGTATCGAGCTCAAACGAGGCCTTGTCCGGCTTCGCCTTCTTCGTGATTGCAATGGCATAGTAGCCGACCACGTGCTCCTTGTCGCCGACCGGAACATCACCCGAATTCTTATACTGGATCGAATGGTAGGAAACATTTGGACCTGGTGAGGTCATGTACAGGAGCGTCAGCACCCCTGATACGCCGCAGAGGCAGGTTGCTAGGTTGGGCATGTCGGAATGTTCATACCTTCGCAAGCTTTTTATTAAATTGTCCGGCACATTGGACATAATCGCTTCGGCAGTCGCCTTGTCCACAGTCACCGCGTCGCCGTACTTAGGATAGTGCGAGAAATCTGTGCTAATTACGAAGAGATTCTTCTCGCTCAGAAAGGGCCGAAGTGCCTCGCCAATCTCTCGGCAGGTCTCCGGCCTATTGACACCAAGAACAATTGGCACAATCCGAAAGTGTTTCTTCAGTCGATACTGGAGAAACGGTATCTCCACTTCGATGCTGTGCTCATAGGCGTGAGTATCGTTTCGCTGCATAAACATTGGACACTTTTTTATCAGTTCTTCTCCCAGCCCGCGGTTCACCTCGACCGTGCCGAGCGGCGTTACGAAATTTCCGGAGCAATAGACAGCAGCCCCTTCGAACCCCACATGGTGGCTCGGTCCAAGGATGAAGACATTGTCGTACATCCTATCGGGATCGATCTGGTTGAAGCCTGAAGCCGCAACCTCCCCCGAATAGACATACCCTGCGTGAGGGACAATAATCGCTACGACATTGGGCAGGTCCTTGGTCGCTACGGCCTTGGAGAACAGGTTATCGAGCATCCGGCTCAGCTCGTCCGGTCTGCCCGGGTAGAACTGACCTGCGACCGCAGGCTGACGGTCCTCGGAGCGATTCTGCGAAATACAGACGGAGACAGAAAGAAGTAACAGAAGCAGGAGAAGCATACGTTTCCAGGTAATCATGGTTACACCTCCAAGGGGCAGAAGGGACAAGGAAGACAGCCAATTAAATCTTCCTTCATGCCAGCACCACAAGAGATTCTTCCGCTAACTGAAGTGTATTAGATTAGGTTTAAGGTGTCAATGAGAAATAGTGTCTTTGTCCCGTTCCTATTCAATATGGGCCTTATAAAACCTTGGATAGGGTTTCCCAAGTGGTGGCCAAAAGCTGGAGGGTAGCCAAGTATCGAAAATTGACAGCCAAAAGAATTCGGGAATATAATTTGCTCATGGGGAGCAATTTCGAAAAATATGCGGTGAGGATGGAACGGAATGGAGTCCATTCTCACATCCGCTAGGTTTGTGAAACGATGTTAAAAGATAAATAAGATAAATAATATGAGATGGATTGACGACGACCAAGCCCTTTCCCCGGACGGAATCATCCGAGCACTGAAAGCCTTGCCGGTTGACCTTCTGAAGGTTTACCCGAGATCTTTTTGTCATAAAAATAGATTAGGCTATGCATTGATTCGAACCCCGGATGGCAAAAAATTGGCAGTCATGGGAGAAAGAAGTCGTGTCCTTAAAAATCCTTTCCGGGGGAATTGCCATCACCAACTGTTATCCCTCAAGCTCTGTGATCTCTCGGATGGAAATACAGAGAGCCTGATGGAACTCTTCCCTTACACAAAACCAGTCTCTCTTCAAAAATATCCGACGACCTTTGGCACAGGAGATCGTCTGGGTGTGGCCACTCCCGGACATCTTCGGGCCATCAGAAGATTCTACGTTCATCCAATCCTGGCCCAGCAGTCCATCATGGAAAATAGTCAGACAGGTAGGGAATTTACTAAAGTGATTTGAGATGCAGCCTGGGCAGTTTTCCAGGAGAATTACCAGGAAGGCTACGGAGCAGACGGCGACCATCTGCAATCCCTTCAAGAAGTCAAATGTGCTGTGAATGCTGGAGTTGCCATGGTCACACTCGATCTATCCAAAAAAGTAAATCCTGAGGCCCTCCGGGAGCCGAAGAATTGGATCGACCGGAAGTTTGATGAGCAGATTGACGAGGGGGATGCCAAGGTCATGTTTCATCTATTTTTGGACAAAGAATTCGTATTCAGAGGCACTGACGGAGAGTTTACTATTCGATTCGATGAGGAAAGCGTCAAACGGAATGCGCTTCTTTTCCGTAAAGCCCTTGAGTTCACCGAAGAAGTTTACCAGTGGATTCGTTTTCAAAGAAAAAACGAAGGTTCGATCGATGTCGAAATATCCATGGCTGAGGCGCCTTTTATGACCTTACCGGAAAACCATTTTTTCTTTGCTCTCGAATTAAGTCGTCGAGGAGTTCGGATTCAATCCCTGGCACCCCGATTCATTGGCGAGTCCCAGAGGCGCACCGATTATTCCGGGGGTACAGCAGCTTTCCGGAGACAATTCTATCTGCACACTCTAATCGCCCAAGATTACGGGAACTATAAGATATCCATCCATTCCGGAAGTGATAAATTTTCTCTCTTTTCCAACCCGGGAGAGTCGTCAAAAAGATTTCTTCATTTAAAAATCCATGAGACGAGTTGGCGCGAGGCGATGCGGTTCATTGCCATGGCAAATCCCACTCTTTTTAGAGAGATGTCCTCATTCGTACGATCCAGAATTGAAGAGGCATCTAAACTTTGCAATGTGACAACCGATCCCGGCCGGATTCCAAGCTTTGAAAAACGAAGTGATGAGGAACTCCCCGGCCTCCTGGAGCGAACGGAATCCAGAAAGTTCTTCGACACTACCTATGGGTATCTGCTCGATAATGAGGATGAAGCTGGAAAGAACCTCTTCAGAGACCGGATCTACGATACACTGATGCAATATGAAGAGGATTATTGGTCCATGCTGGAGACCCATATTGAAAGACATT
Organism: Thermodesulfobacteriota bacterium; assembly: GCA_035319625.1. Lineage (GTDB taxonomy): Bacteria > Desulfobacterota > BSN033 > BSN033 > UBA1163 > UBA1163. The sequence continues at coordinate 9,858 of DATHCH010000266.1, read as the reverse complement.
TGAAGCTTTTTGGGGTCGGGAAAAGGCAAAATTAACGTACCCATCACCAAATAGAGAAAGGGAAGGGAGATCAAAGAAAAATGGGAAAGAGGAATCCGATTAGGATTTCGATTTGCAATGAGCTTTTTGAGGGATGGCCGATCGATAGAGTCTTTGAGTATGCCGCCCAGTTGGGTTACGACGGGGTTGAGATCGCTGCCGGCACCCTGGCAGATTCAGTCACTGAAATCTCCCAGAAGGGGCGAAAAGCCATTCGGCATGCTGCAGAAAATAATGGAATCGAGATTGTTGGCCTCCATTGGCTGCTGGCGATGCCAGAAGGACTGTACATTAACCATCCTGATGAGATCATCCGCATCAAAACCCAGGAGTATATCGAGGCACTCATCCACTTCTGTGCTGACATAGGAGGAAAAATTCTGGTTCACGGTTCTCCACATCAGAGGACCGTTCGAGACGGATGGGACTTTGAGGAATCGTGGAATTTTGCCAAGGAAACCTTCAAGGTATGTCTCAAGGCAGCGCGGGAAAGAAATGTGCTCTACTGTATCGAACCCCTTTCTCACACATGGACCAACTTCATCAATACCGTGGCAGAAGCCATCCGGCTGGTGAAAGAGGTGAGACACCCCAATTTCAAAATGGTCTTCGACTCTCGAAGTGCATCGGCCCAGGAGAAGTCGGTCACGGAAGCCCTTCTCCGCGCCTTGGATTCCGGATACCTCCGTCATATTCATGTCAATGATTCCAACGGTAAAGGGCCCGGCTTTGGAGAGATCGAATTCATCCCTATTCTGTGGAATTTAGTCAAGCATAATTATAAGGGTTATATTTCTGTTGAGGTCTTCGATTTTAGTCCTGACCCTCAGACTGTGGCCAGCCGAAGTATTGGCTATCTCCGCGGAATTCTTGAGACCCTGACTGAAAAGGGTTGAAGACGTCTGACCAATTTGACCCTGAAAGACCTTGGAGATGCATCCTTTTAAATAGCCCCATATCAAGTAAATACAACCCATCAGATATTCCATCCTGTTAAAAAGAGAAATACACTGCCGAAAAATTGTTAATAATTGTTATTCAATCCACACGTTATTTCTATAAAATGCTGAATATTTAAATAGTTACAGTAGATCAAACCGAACGGCATACTACTTGCGTTACTATCCTCCATCTTTCAATAAAAGGAGGTTTTTTATGAGGTCAAAAAGCTTACTGATGTTTATCGTCGCAGCTTTTTTTCTCCTTAGCTGCGCCACCGTCGGTCCGAAATCTGCTCTTCAAAGAAATAATCCTCAGACTGTGGTAGAGGAAAAATGGGTTTCTGGAATACAATACTACTTGGAAGATATCTATGACTACGATGCGGATTCCAAAATCCTCCCTGATTACTTTGCAGTATTGTCAAAATTTAAAGAGAATCCATTCTCCACTACTGAAACTGTCGCAAGGCAAACTCTGGTTTCCGCAATCCAATATTACTTGGAAGATATCGATAATTCATTCTTTATCACTAAGACTACAGGCAGGAGGTAACTCATCATCGAAGGAAGACGCTGCAGAAAAATTATGGCCATTCACTAAAAGGAATGAAAAAGGATTGACGGGAGAAGAGGAACCTCAAAATAAGAGAAAGGAATTTTTGAAAAACCTATAGATCTCTTCATCGGCCATGTGTTTCAGTCACCTCTGTCAGTAACTTTCTCAATTTCCGGAGGTCCCCTTGCTGAAACGATTCAAATCTCAATCCATACCTATACTCCCCCCCTATTTCCTTCGGGGCCAAATCAGACCAAACTACTTTTGCAGTCGCCCCGATAGAATTCAATTCCGATCCTTTTGCAAAAAGAAGCTCAATTTTCAATAAACTCCCGACGAAGATAGGTTCGGGCAAATAGACAAGGAGCCCGCTTTTACTGGCGTTGGCCGCAACGCCTCCGCGGCGCTCCGTACTCTCGATCAAATAATCCAATGGAAGCTCAACGCTAAGTCTTGGATGCTTTCTTCTCTCGACTATAAAAATGCCTTCTTTGGATCGTGATTTTCCCTTTTCTCTCTTTCTTCCCAAAATTGTAAGATACCTTTGGGGACTCATTGGAGCATCCGTCTCACTAAAATGTATTAAACTTCTTAAACAAAAGTCAATGAGAATTTTTCCCCGTCAACTTTCAATAGTTTCGTAGAGGAGGGACAATTCGTGGCACAGTAACTAATCTTCCGCTCTGGAAATAATCATAAAAACGTCTTATTTCTCGATGGGCTACGGGTTTTTCGATAGTCTGGCATCATCATTGCCCCCTAACAGGATGCTGGAAAAGCGATCTAAGCCAGCCTGCTCAAAAATGCCAGATGGAAGGTCCCCGAAATTCTGAGAGTGGTGTCGCGACGAATAAAGAGCGACATCTTGCCACGCCGATGAGTTGGTGAGTCGGCCAGAAGCGTACTTGAGTGTACGCCGCAATGACGAAGGATAAGGGAAACGCACAAGATGGGCGTTTTCCAGCGGCCTCCTAGAGAACAATGAGAAGCAGCTCAATAGAAGATCAAGAGAAGAAGGTCACGCGTCGAATCAAATTAGAGGGGAGTCAGAATGAACGGATCGACCAACGCACAATGGATGGACTCGACACATGACGCAGAATCAACAAGAGAAAAAAGAAAACATCCACGTTTCTATTTGAATTTGCCCATTGAATTTAGGATGATGGATGCTTCTTATGTCCGCGGAGCAACGGTCGTCAATGCGAGTGAAACAGGCCTTCTCATTCGATCCCTTAACAACATACCTATCGGCACAAGATTAAAGATTGCGGTCTTATTCTCTAAAGGATTTGAGTTGGCAAACTTTGAGGTATTAGCCGAGGTTGTTTGGAACAAAATCCATTTGGTTGATGGCCGGCAGGGGTACCAATTGGGATTGAAATTCATCGAGATGTTGGAGGAAGACCGTCAGAAACTGAAGCATGTTCTCGGTGACGGCGAATAAGGGTTAAGGCCCGTAATATTTCAGAGGACAATCTTTCTTGTCAAAATCGTTTTGCGAGGCGGTCTGGAGTTTGCCCTGTAAGCCAACGCCGAAGAGCTCTGCCCTCTCTCCTTGTGCAGCCTTGTAGTACACGTATTATCTGAAATCTTGTACCATGGTCGAAATCTGCCCGTAAAAGAAAAAGGAAGAGTTAAAAAGCGGGTTACTTCTTTCATCTCCTAAGCTTCAACACTGAGATAAATTGGAGTGTTTTTTCAGCCAGCGGCTTCAAGACCCTGAACCGCCCAACCGTGAAAGGCAACAAAGATGAGGATAATGCAACAAAGGCCCACAACGCCCGCTGCCAAAATGCCGACGGTTGACCTGTACCGTTTTGCACCGTATTCTCTTAGACCGAGAAAGGTCATAACGAGAAGTACACACCCTACGCCAATGATAGCCCAGACAGGGCCGGGATCTGCCGGATCAATGCCCGGGAGTCTAACCCCTAACACTGGTACCACCGCTAGCACGAACCACGAGGTCACCACCAGTGTGATGCCGCCAAGGAAATAGATCATCGCAAAGAGCGAACACCTGCCGGGATGTCTCCTCGTCCGTAACCGAGCCCGAATGAACGGTGCGACCGCCAGCAATACAACCGAAGGGCCGAAGATTGAGAAGAATGTCCTGAAATTACCCACATTCGGCAGGAAGAGATAGATAAAGAAAAGGATCCCAAGCGCCGCGGCAAGCCAGCTTCTTCGGAGCAACCGACGAACTTGAGGCTTGAGCAAGAATTTCATCGAGAGCACAATCGCCCCAGCAACTATTCCGATCGCAACCCCTGCGAGTATGTCGCTGGGGAAGTGGAACCCGTTGCTAACTCGGACTGCACCCACAGCTACCACACCGGCGAATGCAATTGGTCTTATGGCTGGGATAGTTGAGGCAATTGGCACCACGAATGCTGTTAATGAAGCAATGTCACCGCTCGGAAATGACATCTTATTGCTTCCGTCCGGCCGGGGACGTGCGATAATAAGTTTCATTGGGGTTACGATCAGACCTGCGAGGAGGACGGCGATGCATGCGAAAACCGCTACTTGTTTTCGTCGATGAATCGCCAGCAGAAATCCGAGTACAAAAAGGATTTCTGCCTTCCCGAAAACCCTGACTCCCTTCAATACCTCCCACCAGAGAGGTGCAGCCACATGACCGACTCTCGAGATGCAGAGCATATCGCTCAGCGTCTCATCGAATGGCCATACCAAGACTGCCCCAAAGGCCATGGCAACCGCAAGGCCAAGCAGTCGATAGCGAATGGGATGATGTGGCGGAGAGACACCGCCACCAGACTCAGCCTCTGTTAAGTTGCCAGCGTTGTTGCTCATGCGCTCTACCACCTATTCGCCCTATTAAGATAAAATGTCACCTTTGTCAATCAAATGATTGGATGGTTCCAAGGCAAAAACACGTTCAGTTAAGCTATTGAAACTTCCTCATTTGCTGTTTGAAATTTGTGCAAAGAAGGCAGAGCCACTTCTGACCCCACTCTTTGGGGTGTTTCGCAACTTACTCATTCCGTATCATTGCGGTGTCATGGACAAGGCGTGCGAGCGAGTTCACCGAATTTGAGGTGAAACGGCCATCTGTGTGGCCTGCGGGATGCCCGGAGGCTATATTAGTGCCGGCTTCGCGGCGGCCTCCATGGCCTGCCGACGTCGGGTGTGCTCCCTGTAGTTCCTCGCCACGGACCAGGCGATCCTCGGAAGCCGTGGCAGCACCTGGGGAAGAAAGCTGATGGCCCCATGCCGGATCCCTTTCCTGGCGATCCGGATTAGTTGGCCGGGCGTGTAGAACTCGCTGTAGATCCGGTGGTGCAGATCCCTGAGTTCCTTGACCGAGCAATGGTCTGAGTAGATTTTTCCGTTGTGGGCGATGTGGTAACCCGGACTGTCCGCCACCAACTCATCCAGTCCCGAGTAGGGACTCGATCTGAGGATTGAGATAGCAATCGAGTCCAGGCCCAGTTCCCGTGAAAAAGGGACAATTTGGAGCATTTCTTCTACGCTCTCTCCAATGTTTCCAAGAATGAAATACCCGTTGAGGATCATGCTCGATTGGCCAAGCACCTTGAAGCACTCCCGGATCCGAGCGGTGTCAAAGCCCTTCCTCATCGAGCGAAGCGTTTTGTCCTGGGTAGACTCGATCCCCAGCATCAGCATCAAGAATCCTGCCTTCTCCATCTTTCGCAACACCTCCGGGCGCTGGGCGATTTCCAGCCTGGCGTTAATGATGTACTTCTTCCGAATGCCGCTGGCCAGGATCAGGTCGCAGATTCGATCCACCCTGTCCATATCGAAAGTGAAGAGATCGTCAGTGAAGGCGACAACCGGCGCCTCGATCCGGGTAAGCTCATCAGCCACGGACTCCGGCGAGCGGGCCGACCACGGTCGCTTATTGCCCCACGGATTTCGGCTAAAGGAGCAGAAATTACAGTTAAAAGGGCAGCCCCGGGAAGAAGACACCATATCGATCAGGATTCCCGCTTCCACTCCCTCGAGGCCGAGCTGGTAGGGTTCCACTCTCAAGTGGCGGGCAGGAAGGATATCTCCCCGGAGGCAACCGGGCTTCCGGTTGGAATTGTGGACAATCCGGCCGTTTTTCCGGAAGCTGAGGCCCATGATTCCCTCAAGCGGGTTATTTCTGCATAGTTCCTCCACCGCCTCCTCACCGTCCCCACGGACGATGGCATCTATGTTGGGACAGGCGGCGAACCAGTCCTCGGGATCCTCCGTCACGTGCCTGCCACCCAGAAGGACGAAGGTTCCTGCTGGCACGGACCGGATCTCCCCTCGGATGAATTCAACATCCCGTCTCCAGTTGATAGAGAAGCAAACCAGGTCGGTCTTTGGACGGCAGAAATCGATGGTGCGGCCGGGCCTCTTGCGGAGATCTACAATCTCCACCGACCGACAGCTCGGCTCCAGAACGGACGCAATCAGCTCAAGCCCCAAGGGCGGGAGGAACCCCGCGTGGAACCCGTCACTTCGATAGGGGTAGACGCAGAGGGCATGGTCGTACATCGGTGGGTTCCGCCTCCTCAGTTGTTCTCTTCAAATCTCCTGCTGCGTTGCCAATATTCTTGGCTAACTCTGGGAGGTTTTGGAAAGAAGAAAACAAGCGTTTCGTTTAGGGAGTTTATATCTTATATCAAGTTCCACAATAAATGAAACCACTTTCTCTGCCTTTGGTAATCTGAAAGGAACATAACTTAATAAAGATTAAACGGCTATTAAATTTTGATGAAGACTTCTTAATCTTGGAAAATGCGATTTCACGTTATTAATAAGAGCCGTGGCTCGATCAATGTTGAATTCTAACCCAACTCTCCACAAACCTCAATTCTTCTGTACATATGGGATTCAATTTTTCTTATCGATTGCTGTTTCAAATACAGCACTTAAACAAAAATTCAATCCTCGCGATCTCAGAAAGGAGGGTCAAATAGAAGACCAGTTTCTAAAATGGGGTTGATTTTTGGTCAAAAGAGAGCTTTAATTTTGTTTTAGAGAGCAGTCAAAGAGGGGAGAGAAAATGATGAGCATGGCATCGCAGATAGGGGATTTACAAAAACAGGAAAGAGACAAAATGAATGCCACGGTGCATAACCAGACCAGCAAAAACCACGTCGAATTTAAATCGATCGCACTCAAGGGCCTTTTTATCATCGCCCTTTTTTACACCATCTATTTCGCTCGCGCTTTGATCCTACCGTTCACATTAGCCTTACTCCTTAATTTTCTACTGAGGCCGGCCGTCCGAGCTCTAAAAAAGATCAAAATTCCGGAATTAGCAGGAGCCGCTTTAGTGTTAATCGCATTGCTCGGGAGCGCGGGGTACGGAATGATCAGACTTTCCAGACCTGCTGCCGAATGGATCAGCAAAGCTCCAGAGAGTCTCCACCAAATCGAGTTAAAAGTGGGATTTTTGCGCAAACCCTTAGAAGGGGTGAATAATGCAGTTGAAGAGTTGAAAAGAATCACGAGGATGGGTGTGGAAAAGAAACCTGAAGTTGAGATATACCCCCCTGGTATCGCCGATGCTGTTTTGACCGGGACGAGGGAAGTGATCGTCAAAAGTTCGGTGATGTTCATCCTTCTCTACTTTCTTCTCGCCTCAGGGGACCTATTTTTACGGAAGTTGATTAAGCTCTTCCCCAAGCTCGACAAGAAAAAAAAGATTGTGAAAATCACTCGAGAAGTCGAGCACCATACCTCTCGCTACCTTTATACCGTGACAATGATTAATATCTTTATGGGAGTTTCCGTTGGGATTGGCATGTACCTAATCGGCCTGCCCAACCCCGTGCTCTGGGGAGTGATGGCTGGATTTCTCGTTTTCCTTCCTTATATCGGACCTCTAATTGGCATCTCTATCGTTACCATCGTAGCCTTCTTAACTTTTAACAGCATCGGTCGGGTACTGCTGGCCCCTGGCATCTACATTGCACTGGAGACAATTCAAGGCCAAATTGTCACTCCCTTGGTACTCGGGTTGCGTTTCACGCTTAACCCTGTAGTCATCTTCATATGGCTGATTTTTTGGGGGTGGATGTGGGGCATCGTCGGCGCCATGCTGGCATTTCCGATGTTAGCTATTTTCAAAATACTTTGCGATCATATCGAACCACTCGCATCGATCGGTGAGTTCATCGGAAGATAACCTCTGTTAGGAGTTCGGCCCGTCTACCCAGTCTACCCGTACCTTCGGCTTCGCGGCCAGCACCTCCCGCGGAGACGAGTAAGAGGTATTTTTTTCCAAGGCGAAAACTTGCTTCGATCTGGAGATCTCTTCCTACAGATTGCGCGGCCTTATCTAACTCAGGCGGAACCGCATCTTTGTCGATCCAGCAAATTAACGCCACAGTCTGGTTGGGATTATCGGCAAGCCGCTCGATTAGCGCTACCGGTGTTCTCATTTCCTGCGCTGTCCGGTCCCGATAGAAACTGGCCGCTCCACGGAGTCCGTCCGTTGGTTTGTAAAGCAAGATGTCCCTGTTGCCCGCACGGCTAAGAGCTTGCAACACAGGGCGACGTATGCTGCGTCTGGCCACATCAGCCTTTGCGACCGGTCCGGTAAACCAGAGGCTCCATCCCAGGGCAAAGACGAGACCAATGTAAGCACTGGTCCAACGAAAGTTATTCCGTCGAATGTAGAATAAGCATCCCGCTACGCCAAGTCCAAAAGTAACAGCTGCTGCCGCAACAGGCAAAGTTAATCCTTCCCGGATGCCTGTCATCCCCAGCAAACTGACGGCGAAAACGATTGCCGTCGCCGTCATGATCCAAGTGAGAATCTTGGCCGCGCGTGACGGCGATGACCATCCTCTCACGATACACCAGGCAACGAGCATCGCCAAAGCTGGGTAAACTGGCAAAAAGTAGACATAATCCTTGGCCGAGGAAGCCGAGAGAAGCAGTAAAGGGCCGACAAAGAGGGAGAGGAAGAAGATTCCGGCACGATTCTCCCCCTCTTTTCGAGTCTTCCAGGCCATCCAGATAGCCAGAGGGAGGAAAATCGACCCAGGTGCGAATTCCAGCCAGACAATGAAAGGGTAGAAGTAAACAGGTCCCTTATGGCTATCATACCCGTGGATAAAACGGCCGAAATGGTTCTGGATGAAGAATTCTCGGACAAGGTGCAGAGGGGCACTTAAGAGGAACGGGACGACCCACGCCAGGACTGGAACCAGAAAAGCGATGACAGAGAGTGGACGGAGAATATGCCGAATCTCACCGAACCGCCTGCCTATGATAAGGTAGAGAAGGAACCCTGAAGCAAAGACGGCCGGACCGACGAACCCTTTAAAAAGAAAGCTTACCCCGAGTGAAAAACCTGCCGCGGCATAAGCCAAGCGTTTTTTGCGCACGTCAGCGGCCTGAAGACCGATCCACGTGAGGAGGACGGTGAAGGCAACGGCGGCGGTCAATGCGTTATCAAGAAGGACATTGTGAGCTGCCCGACAGAACCGTTCGGAGAAAGCCAGAAGGGCCACTGTGAGAGCGCCTCCCTCGATCCCCAGAATGCGCCAGCCAAGGAGAAGAACAGCGACCAGAGATAAGAGAGCGAAAGCCGCCGCTGTAAACCGTGCAGCCGAAGCACTCGGCTCGCCAACGATTCGATACACCACGGCCACCGCGGCCTGGAAACCAGACGGCTTCTCAATAAACGGAAGTCCAGCGAGACGAGGAACGATATAGTCTCCTCCCTTGTACATCTCACGGGCAACTTCCACTTCCCGAAGGTCATCAGGTGCCACAAGTTCGCGCCCCGCCTGTCCAATCAGGATAACGATCAAGCTTGCGAGCAGCAAGCACGCTATACGGATTCGGGCTCCCACCATCGAAGGCAGCATTTGAAGCCTCTTTTTCGCTGTTATTCTTGTCGTAATCTATTAATTTATCATCGAAAACGGGCATTAAAATCAAGTTAAGATTTCTTAACTGAGCGCATTGAACCGCTGTTTGATTGAGTTTGTTGAGCAAGGACTTCGAGCTGAAGCAAATAAGGATTACTGCAGGATCGTGCAAGTATCTTTTAATGACGGGGGAGTACAGTCATCGTAATGACTAGAGCGCCTAACATAAATCTGTACCAGGCAAAGGGCAAGAAATTCTTCGTTTGAACATATCGAAGCAAAAAGCCTATGCTAACTATGCCTGTAGTGCAAGAAACCAGCATACCTGCCATAAAGCTCACAGTGATCATGGACGAATTCGAAATAACGTACGGCAGTTTAACCATAGCTGCTCCGAGGATGATGGGAGTAGACAACAGAAACGAAAACCGTGCTGCCCCTTCTCTGGTCATCCCCATCAGTAGTCCTGTAG
>DATHCH010000265.1:0-2398 GCA_035319625.1 Thermodesulfobacteriota bacterium | reverse complement strand
CTGCCAAAGAATTTGGTCAAAAAGCCGCCTTATCCGTCCTACTGAAGTTAAATTCACCTGACCCAATGAGATAAACTAAAAAAGCAGGTTATGCGAAAGAACCCGATTTACAAATTCATCTTTTTCGACAGTCTCGGAAGTTATCCTTTTTTTCCAAAATCCAGCCGATCCAAAAGTCCAATTTGACGCTTCCACCTACAAGTCTACAATAGCAGGATGATATGGGGGTTGGTGATTACCGACGGAAATGTGGAAGGGATAGAGGTAGAGCTATTTCTTACCTGCATTTTGCTGATCAAAGGCAAATAAAGAATTTATTTTTTAGGTGTCTTTTCCCTAAGTCATTTTATGGTGGAGAGAGGTTTGGGTGCCGTTTCTCCCTTTCCTCCGAAACAGTTTTAATGAAATAGATATCCTCATCCTTGGCATTCTTACCAAAATATGTTCTTCCCCAGTTAATAACGGATTCTTCAGTGGACTCTTCAGTAATTCTTCGTGGATTTTTTCTCCTCTCGGGTAATGCGCCAAGAAATATGTCACCCTTTATTGCATCACGTAAATAAAATTTATAAACAACCATATACTAAATACTCCTTTCTGATTTTTTTCATTGTCTCCTCGTACCTGACCAAGTTCAGGCTCAATTTGCACTGTCTCCCCTTAGAAACCGATCCAATTCTGATTTGAGAACTTTCCAACCCTTTCCTGCCTTGGCCCCCTTGATTCTTCCCATGTGGAGATACTTTGCGAAGGTAGGTCTTGAAATTCGAAGGTAATCGCAGGCCTCACGACTTGTTAGGACAGCACCTTCTGCTTCATTTAACATTGCCTTCTCCCTTCACACTAAGACTTTACACCAGTGAGATAGCATCATCTATACCAACTGGACTCAATATCGTCTAACTGACCGATGTTTAAAGAGGATTGTTTGATAATCCTCAATATACTGGAAATTAAAGGTGACATTTTTTGTCGGCTCATCGATAAAACATTTGATCCCGCTATACGTAATACATCTTGTTTTCTCTTACGATGCCGATTTTCTTAACTACCTGGCATCATTCTTGCTGCGAAAAGATAGAAAAAAACGAGGCGAACAAAGACAAACAACGAGTAATCGACGGCGCCCGCTGTGATGACTGTATCTGAGCGGACCAAGTTCGAGGTAGATTGTGGAGCGAGGAAGTTTTCAAGGAATTGCGGCAGGCTTAGAACGAATCGTGGAGAATACCCGTATTGACCTTAGGGAGGCGATGGACCAATTTCAGGGGCTATGCTTGATGATTACCGCGGAGAAGAATGTCCCAATAGATATCATTAATGACACCCGTCAAACATATAAAAAAATCCAGGATCAACTCACAAAGATCAGCGCAGCCAAGCAACTTCTCGAAGGAAAATACAGGCAGTATTATCGCCGAGACCATCTACGCGAAAGAGAAATCACGGGAATTGCGTTTTTGGCTAAGACTCTGTACATGAAATTCGCATATATATTGCAGGAGAAAGAAGCAAAGAGCAAGCTAAAAGGTAGGGAAGAATATTTTGAGGCGTACCGTCAGCAAATACCGTTTACATGGTTTCAATCTAATGAAAATCAGGTCATTCTTTTAAGAAATCTACGCAGTCTAAACCAGCTGGACTATCTAACCAAATTTAAATTGGGATTTGAGCGGAGAGGAGAGGTAATCCAGAGCGGGATGCGAAGCATCTCCCTCTTTGCCTTCTCAGGAGAGATCACATTGATCGATACCCTCCGATCCCGCATGCGATTGCGAGAGTATGATATCATCGAACGATATGCGGAAGAAGAGTTACATGGGGCTTTAACCCATTTAAAGGAAGTACCTCTCTCAGAAGTGGAGAGGATCATTAGACGTTTCACGGACAGTAGTGAATTTTCAAAACTGAAATGCTTGCTTCTTAGGGTTCGATCTGAAAAAGATCTCGAAAAAGAGATAATGGCTTCAACAAACAATGTCTTGAACGTGATGGAAATGGGAGAAGTGAGGACACTTTCAATTTGAAAGCCTGTTGATTTCGATCAGAAATATTCTATTAAAAACAAAACATGCTAAAACTCGATTACAGGAAAGAGTCCTCGGAAAGGGGATGCGAATAAAACCTATTTATCCTCACTTTAATATGGGGCATGTTGTTGAAGATTACCGTGAAGGAGGAGGGGCGTAGGTTCTAAAACAACTTGGTGATTGTGCGGGAAGGAATAGGGCATCCCGTCTGTGGCGGATCGCTTGGTTTTTCTAATCGGCCCGTAGGGCAGAGTTCCACGGGCTTGCCCGTGGGTGAATGAGAGCGGCGGCGATAGGGTATAATGTATGCATGGAGACACGACTATCGGGACACAGTGTATATCGGACGGAATACCATATTGTTTGGA
>DATHCH010000264.1:0-7157 GCA_035319625.1 Thermodesulfobacteriota bacterium | reverse complement strand
ATTGTAAGGTTCTTTCAGAGACTGGTAGTAGTCATTCTTCGCCCCGTTGATACGATGCAAATCGCCTGGGTCTCTCCAGTCCAATATAGAATCGACGACAATATCCCTTGCTTCCCCCTCCAGACCTAACTGGCTTATAATTTTTCTCAGAGTTGGATCAGAGACCACATTAATGTTCACTTTGCCCGCTTCACTAAAAACTCTCACCTCGCAGATCCCTTGATCAAACGGAAGGCGGTAAGCTCTTCCGTCCGTCATCCACTCTCTCTGGTCGGGAGGGACCTCTTCAAGTTTCTTATTCCGCATCTGTTGAACCCTTGGGTCTTGTTTATAGATCAGCTCTGTAATCGCGCGCTGAACCCCGCCCTCGGCCATGGCGTAGAGTTGTGTTTCCTCCTTATAGTTTTTGGTAATGTTGACCTCTGTCCTCATGGCAAAAGAAAATTCCAAGACAATCATGGATAAGATGGCAATGACCCAAAGCACCATGATTAAAACAATCCCTCCTGAATTTCGAAGTCTAAAGCTTGAAGTTTGAAGTTTCAACGACGAGCCTCCGATTTTCAACTTGTCAGTTATTGGGACGCTGAAGGGTCGGCGCGATGAATCTCGTTGGAGCCATCACTATCTCTTCATATCGATTGGCCGGAATGGAGGCCAGAAGGGTCAGGGGAACTTCTTCATTACCGTCTTTCTTATCCCCCAAGGTAATCGTCATTCGTAAGGCTTTGGGCAGCTCTTTCTCGTCCTTGGCATTCCACTTCTCAACCCAGCCTTCTGTCCAGTTCTTGTCTTTGTCTCCCCTCCGGGAGTATTCAAACCGGACGTCCGAGACCCCTTCCATGAGAGAGATGCTCAATTCCTCCTTGGGCCTTTCCTCAAAAAAATTCTTATTGAGAACTCGCTGCTCGTAGTACACCAAACGTCCCCCTTCCTGTCCCCCTTCTTGAAACTCGTAGATCGCATAGACAAATCCCTGTGGCTGTCTCGCCTTGATCGGAAGGGCGGATACAAATTTCAGGAGATGGGGTGTCCCTTCGAAACCAAGATAATCTCCCTCAGCCTTTTCGGTCTTTATTTTATATGGAACGCTGGATTTAATCTGCTGACAAACCAGCCTGGAGACCGTCCTCACCTTGTCGTACCCTTCCCTTGCGGATTCCCCTTTCTCCCATGCGCCAAGGCCAAGGCGAAAGGCCCCGGAGATAATCAGCAGGATAAGTCCAAGTATCGTCAAGGTGACCACCACCTCGAGTAAGGTAAACCCTGCCGCCGCCCTTCTGTTTTTCTCTTTAGCTCTGCTTTTCATTTTCTCCTGATTTGGTCACCTTATAGGTTTCGATACTCGCGGACCTCTCTTTTGACCCCGACTTCCAAAGGATATCGACCTTCACTTGGAAGAGCTCCACCGGCGGCTTGAAGTCCGAATCCTTTTCCACGGGAAGAAGATCGATTTTCTTCGTACTCACCTGCCACCGAAACGTATCATCATACTCCCCCTCTTCCGTCCCTTCTTCAATCTTCTGTTGTGAGATAATCTCCTCCAGTTTCATGCGTGCATAATTCATCGCCTTGGTATATTCTCCAGAAGTTCTCGCCAGCCGAAGTCCTCCGGAGAAGTCCTCGATGATCACCGTCAGTCCAATCCCCAAGATTGCTAAGGCAATCACGGTTTCAATGAGGGTAAACCCGGCCGACGAATGTTTTTTATATCCTGTTAGGAGAGATTTAAAACCTGAATTTCTCATCATGCAACTCTATATCTTTTGGACCGCCACGATACCTGTTAAGAAATTAACCTCGATCTTGTATCCCTGGCGATCTTGACTATCCAAAGTGATTTCCCCTCCATTCGATCCACCGTTGGCATAGAACTCAATTGTCGGAAAGTCAGAAGGGTATTGAGTCGACTCGACCTTAACCTCCCTGAGGTAGACCCCTTTGGGAATGACGTATATCTTGGGGGGGATATTCTCCTCCTTTTTTTCACCCTCTCCTTGCTCTTCCGTCGACACCACGGGTTGAATTCTCACCTCATTTAGATCGGAATCGAAGAGGACATGATAAACCCTGCCTCGATTGATTGCTTCGCTTCGATAATAGCGCAGGATCGCTGAAACTCTTTTAGCAGCCCCCTTCAACTCGATTGTCGATGAAAAACGGGACAAAGAGGGTGTGACCAAGGCGATGCTTAGGCCGAGGATCAATAAAACAACGATCACCTCAATCAACGAAAAACCCTTATATCTCATTTCGCAATGTCCTTCCAACTGACGACATCCTGATTTTCCCCCTCACCTCCCTCCGTGCCGTCTGCACCATAGGAAATGATATCATATTCACCGTGATCTCCCGGACATTTGTAAATATAAGGCCTGCCCCAAGGGTCATTCGGGAGTTCCTTGGGAAGATACGGACCCTGCCATCGGTCCGCTCCGGATGGCGCTTCGCGAAGAGCCTTCAATCCCTCCTCAGACGTGGGGTACCGACCTATGTCAAGCCGAAAGGCATCCAGGGCAGTACCGAAGAGTTCAATTTGCGCCTTTGCAGCCGTTTGTTTCGCGCCGCTGATCTTTTTCCAGAACTTAGGCACCACCAAGGCAGCCAGTAATCCAATAATCATGACCACCACCAATATCTCGAAGAATGTGAACCCGCTTTCTTTTCTCCCCATTTCCTTTTTCATAATGACTCCTTCAATGCGACCTAAAAAGAAATGTCAGTGATGCTGGAAATCGCGAGCAGGATGGACAAGACAATGAACCCCACCACTGCGCCCATCACTAAAAGAATGAGAGGTTCTATCAACGATACGACCCGCCTCACTGCCGTTCGAACGCTTTCCTCATACGTCTCAGCCACTTTGATCAGCATCTCATCGAGCCTTCCTGTCTCCTCGCCCACGCCGATCATGTGGACAGCGAGAGGTGGAAAAACACCTGTTTCTTCCAAAGATTTGGACATCCCTTTGCCCTCTCTCAACCGGTCGTGAACATTCGCAATCGACCTTGAAATGGCTTCATTCTGGGAAATCTCCTTGACCAGATTGAATGCCGGCAAAATGGAGACGCCGCTCTGAAGCAAGGTTCCCAGCGTCCTTGCAAACCGAGCCACCTCCACCTTTGTAATAAGATCCCCAACGGCAACCCATCTCAACTTGTATCGATCCCATTTCCACTTCCGCTCTTCGTCTTTTTTGTACATCTTCAGTCCGTAATAAATCAAGGCGATCATCCCCAGGACAACCCACCAGTATCCCCTTACAAATTGGCTGAACGAGAGAACAATCTGTGTTGGTAAAGGGAGTGCCTGGCCCATGTCAGAGAAGATCTTGGCAAACCTTGGGATGACAAAAGTAACCAAAACGCTGATCGCGATCCCGCTGACAAACGCAAGAATCAGTGGGTAGATCATTACTGAAATGATTTGATCTTTGATCGCCTTCGTGCTCTCTAAATACTGAGCCAGTCGAGAAAGGATGATTTCCAAGAAACCACCTGATTCTCCGGCCTTGACCATATTGACATAAAGTTTTGGAAAGATACGGGGATGGTACCCAAGCGCCTCGGCCAAAGAACTCCCTCCTTCAATTCGCTTCAATAAGTCCTTCACCGCCCCTCTCAATGTTTCGTTCTCTGTCAGGGTCCCCAGGATATTGAGACTCCGATCTATAGGCAATCCTGCTGAAACAAGCGTTGACAGCTCCTGAGTAAATGTAAGGAGGTTTCTTATCCCCACACGCTTGGGTAAGAAAGAAGAGAAACGGAAGCTTGGCGCCTTCTCTTGGGCGGAGGTGATGCGAATGGGGATATAGCCAATTTGCTGAAGCCCCCGAATAACAGCCTCTTCGTCCTTCCCGTCCATTGCCCCTTCCACGGTCTGTCCGCTCAGGGTGGTTGCTTTATACAGATATTCCACCATACCTTTAAACGGCCTCTTCCTCCTGGGTGACGCGCAAAACTTCGGGGATGGTCGTGATCCCTTGTTTCACCTTTAACCATCCGTCCTCTCTCAGCGTCCGCAGGCCATTCTTTCTGGCTGCCTCCCTAATGATGTTCGAATCCTTCTTCCCCAGAATGAGCTTCTGGATATCGTCGGTAACCTTCAGAAATTCAAAGATCCCCGTTCGCCCCCAATACCCTGTGTTTGAGCATTTCTCGCAACCCCTCACCTGGGAAATCTTGAGACCTGCAAGGTCGGCAGTGCTAAGTTTCATCTCTTTCAGAACAGCAGGCGAAGGCGAATAAGGCTCCTGGCAGTGAGGACAGGCGACCCTCACCAATCGCTGCGCCAATATGCCGATGATGGTGGAAGAGAGGAGATAGTCTTCCGTACCCATATCAATCAATCGTGTGATGGCGCTGGGAGCGTCGTTGGTATGGAGGGTCGTGAGGACCAGGTGTCCGGTCAGGGCGGAATGGATGGCGATTTCGGCCGTCTCGGCATCCCGAATCTCACCGATGAGAATGACATCTGGATCTTGGCGAACAATTGATCGTAAAGCATTGGCGAAGGTAAGTCCGATCGCAGGTTTGACCTGGATCTGATTGATCCCCCTCAATTGGTACTCCACAGGGTCCTCTACGGTGATAATTTTTTTATCAGGGGAATTGATCTTTTCCAGCGCACAGTAGAGAGTGGTCGTCTTTCCGCTTCCCGTTGGACCCGTGACGAGAATGATTCCATGAGGCCTCTGGATGAGGTCTGTGAACCCGGCCATCGTGTCTTCGAGGAAACCCACGGTCGCAATGTCCAAGACGATGCTGCTCTTGTCCAAAATCCGTAAGACAATGCTCTCCCCATGGATCGTTGGAATCGATGAAACCCTGAAGTCAATCTCCTTCCCTTTTACCCGGAGCATGATCCGCCCGTCCTGAGGAAGACGTCTCTCTGCGATATTCAATTTGGCCATGATTTTAACACGGGAAACGACGGCTGGCTGGAGTCGTTTGGGGGGAGATTCCACATCATGAAGGACTCCGTCAATTCGATACCGGACCCTGAATTGCTCCTCAAAAGGTTCGAAGTGGATATCACTCGCCCGCAATTCAATCGCCCTGGTAATGATCAAGTTGACGAGCCGGATCACAGGTCCTTCAGAGGCCATGTCTCGCAGATGGTCGACATTCTCTTTATCCTCTCCTCTATATTCTGGGACAGTCTCTGTGTCCTCGATTATTTTGTCCATCGACGTCGCCCCCACCCCATAAGACCGCTCGATGGCCTCTAAGATTTCATTCTCCCGCCCTGCGAGCACATGCACCTCATAGTTGGTCGCTAATCGGATGGCGTCGATCGTATAAAAGTCGAGGGGGTTGCTCATAATGACCGTCAACGTATTGTCCGTCAGGCGAGAGGGGATAAATTTTGACTCTTTCATGAACTGGACCGAGAGACGATCGAACAGAAAGGATTCCTTCGGAAAATCGTCCTGGGACGCGAAAGGGGCTCCAAAAAATTCTTCTGCGACTGAACGAAACTGTTCCGAGGTGACAAGTCCAGCATTGATCAGTTGCTCCTCGACAGAGACATCCCCTATCGGCTGATTCGGAGGCAAAACCTTTTCTAAATCCTCTTTCTGAATCAATCCTTTTTCTGCCAAATAGTACGCAATCCGGGTGCCTATATTCTCCATAGCCCTAACATTTTTTACCGCATTTTACAGGATACTCCGAAAACTTCTACTTGGTATTATTTACTACCATTTTTGTCACTTGCTGGCAAATCTTTTTTGAAGGCCGTAAGCGTCTTGTTCCCCGTGACAATCATGAAACAGCCCGTTTACCCTCCCCTCTCCCCATCTGGGGAGAGGGATGGGGTGAGGGCTATAAAGAGTAAAAGGCCGCCTTGAAGGGTAATCATTCAGTTATTGAAGGAATTTTCATAATAATTGTGGCGCCCTAATTTGTTGACGGCGGAGTCCGTTCCGGTAAATACTGGAGCGCCACGAGAAAGAAGGATAATTCCATAACAAATAATTGCCCATGACAGAGGGATTACCTCGGAAGTTTCTTTTCTATTGAAAAGAGAAAGAGACTATGCTAAGAAGAAACATGTCCAAGATATCTCTCCTTGCTTTCTTGCTGCTATTTTGTCTCTTTTCCCCCAATCCCTCCTTTTGCTTTGAAGGAAGGGGCCAAGATTGTTCCAAATGTCATGCCCTAAGCAATGATGAGGCCAAAGATCTCCTCAAAGACGCCATGCCGGATGTAAAAATAATCAGTGTGAAATTAGGCCCGCCCAAAGGATTCTGGGAGGTATACTTGGAGTCAAGAGGCAGAAAGTGGTTGATCTATGTGGATTTTGACAAGAACCATTTCTTCGCGGGACCGCTGTTCTCCATAATGGAGAAAAAAAATCTAACCCAGGAAAGGCTCACAGAGCTTAACAAGGTCGATGTATCACAGATTCCGCTCAACGATGCCCTTGTCATGGGTGATCAAAAGGCCAGGATCAAGGTTATTTCCTTCAGTGACCCCGACTGACCGTACTGTGCAAAACTTCATCAGGAGATGAAGAAGATTATTGAGGAGAGGAAAGATATCGCTTTTTATATAAAGCTCTTCCCACTGCTGAAGATTCATCCCGGGGCCTATGAAAAATCGAAGGCCATCGTTTGTGAGCATTCCTTGGCACTTCTTGAGGATGCTTTTGACAAGAAACCGCTTCCCCCGCCTAAGTGCGAAACGCCGATTATCGATGAAAATATCAAGCTGGCAGAAAAACTGGGGATCTCGAGCGCGCCTGTCTTAATCCTCCCTGACGGGAGAGTTGTTCAGGGATACAGAGACTCTAAGAACCTAATCAACCTAATTGGCAACTAACCACTGATCCCGAGTCAGACTTGAATCCTTCCTGTCACAAACAACGTCTTTCCGAGAGGTTAAGCATTAGGAGGCGAACACAATCGAATCTCTTCTTGGTAATTTTACATGACGGGTTCGTCACCCGAGAACCATGAAAATCAGAAATCCGCCCTTTTAGTAAAGGGGGATTGGGGGGGATTTGGGAATGTGTTTTCTAATCGGCCCGTAGGGCAGAGTTCCACGGGCTTGCCCGTGGGTGAATGAGAGCGGCGGCGATAGGGTATAATGTATGCATGGAGACACGACTATCGGGACACAGTGTATATCGGACGGAATACCATATTGTTTGGA
>DATHCH010000263.1:0-8613 GCA_035319625.1 Thermodesulfobacteriota bacterium | reverse complement strand
GAAGAAGACGTGGATCTGGTAGGTATCACCGGGATGCTGATGCACGCGCCGAGGGTTTACGAGATTGCACGGAGGTTTCGTGAGAGGGGGATCCCGGTCGTCTTAGGTGGACCTCACGCCTCAAGCCTCCCCCGCGAAGCGAAGGAGCATGTGGACGCCGTGGTCATCGGAGAAGCGGAAAAGGTCTGGGCAGGGCTTATAGAAGATTTAAAGAAGGGGCAACTTCAGCCCTTCTACCGGGCAAACTCCTTCTGCTCGATGGAGAAACTTCCCTTTCCGAGGCTTGAGCTCCTTCATAAAGAAGCTTACATGACGATCAACTGTGTTCAGACGAGCCGGGGCTGCCCCCACCAATGTGATTTTTGTCATGTCAGCTATTTTTTTGGAAAGACTTACCGCTGCCGGCCAGTGGATGAAGTGATCGAGGAGGTGAAGCGGTTAGAAGGGGATTTTATCGTTTTCGTCGATGACAACATCGGTGGAAATCGCCGTTACGCCAAAGAGCTTTTTACCCGGTTGAAGCCCCTCAAAAAGAAATGGGCCAGTCAAGCCAGCCTGACTTTGGCTCGGGACCCGGAGCTTCTCAGGCTCGCCGCAGAAAGCGGCTGCGTCTCTCTGTTCGTCGGGATCGAATCCCTCTCTCCGGAAAACTTGAGGGACGTGAACAAGGCGTTTAATCAAGCCTGCCAATTTGAGGAGGCCATAAGAGCCCTTCACGACCATGACATCATGATCCTGGCTGGTTTTATTTTCGGACTGGATCATGACGATGAGGGGGTTTTTGAAAGGACACTTCGATTTTGTCAAAAAAATCGGATCGAACTGCCGAGTTTCTTTATTCTTACCCCCCTGCCCGGGACGACTTTGTTTCAAAGGATGGAGTCGGAGGGCAGGCTCCTGCATAAGGATTGGGGCCAATACAATGGGGCCACGGTGGTTTTCAAACCGAGATTGATGACCGAGGAGACGCTTCAGCACGGGTTTCATTGGGCGTGCAAAGAGGGTTATTCCTGGAGTTCTATCTTTAAAAGGGTTTTCCATCCCCAACAGCGCTTCTTCACTCGAGTCCTTTCCAATATCGCCTATCGAAGCATTGTTCAAAAGGCACCAGAAGGTTGTCTTCCAAGCCTTTCACGAATTTTGCAGAGGACGAATGATACCATCCCCCTCCAGAATACCCGGGATTTGATTCAGCGGGTGGGTGAGAAAATCGTAGAGAAGAAACTTCGGATTGGTCAAAAAGCAACCAATACCCTCCAACTCTATTCGATTTATAATGAACGGTTTAAAACCCTATTCGTCCGACTCGAGGGGTCGATGGATCGGGAGGGAGCAAGACAGTTGATAGGAAGGCTAAAGGGCATTTTAAACGCTAGGATACAAAAGGTTATCCTTGACTTTGAAAATGTTGGAGCGTTTTCCTCGGAGGCGATCGCTCTGCTTTCCAGAAGAGGATTTCTGCAAGCAGACGAAGGTAAACTCCTGACCGTTATGAACCCACCGGAATTAATGGATTAGTCTTCCCGCCTGCCGAGGAATGGTAGAGAGAACCTCGTTATCTTGAAAATCTGCGAGCCGCTCTCTGCCTTCTTCTTTTCGCCTCCTGCTGCTTTCTTTTCTTTCTTACGGAGGGTTTTTCGTAGGACCTTCTTTTCTTCAATTCCTTTAAGATTCAGTCCCTGGCGAGCTGGCGCTTTAAGGATTTAATCGCATTCTCAATCTGGTTGTCTTGAACTTTAACTTCCAATAACCTCTCCTCTATCTGCGGTGGGCAGGCTCCTCTTTCTTACGTTGGGTTATCTGTTACTATCCCTTCTGCCTTTGAACTCGCCACCCCTTTTTTTCTGAGGCTTGGCCTCGCTGACGATCAAGGTCCGCTCCATAAAAGCCTTCCCATTGACGAGGGAGATCGCTTTCTCCGCCTCTGCTTGGGAGGCCATCTCAACGAAACCGAATCCTCTCGACCTCCCAGAATAAGCATCGGTAACAATCTTGACGGACTGAACTGTCCCTGCTTCAGCGAAGAGCTTCCGGAGGTCTTCTTCTGAAGCCCCGAAAGGAAGATTTCCTACATAAAGTTTTAAATTCATCTTCTTTCTCCTTCATCCAATTTAAACTCCGTGGACTTTGCAAAAAGCGCCTGGGAGGTTTCAAGAACTTATCAAAAAGTTCGAATATTTTCATTTATGAACTAAATTTGAGCGTCTGTCAAGTGAAATTCTGAGTGTGATAAAAATTTGACATTTAAATTCAGTTCATTTATATCAACTAAGGAAAATCGGATAAACCTTGTAAAAGATTTATCAGAAAGGAGGAGAAGCTTGCATAAGATTACATACAAGAGAGAAATGGCCGAGAAAACGGTGTGTCATCTCAAGGTCGAGGCACCCAGAATTGCTCGGAAGGCAAAGCCAGGGCAGTTCGTCGTATTAAAAGCCGACGAGACTGGCGAGAGAATTCCCCTGACCATGGGAGGGACAGATCCGGCTGCCGGGACCATCGACTTGATCTTTCAAGTGGTCGGAAAGTCCACAGCCCTCCTGAGAACCTTGAATGTGGGCGACTCCATCCAGGATATCATCGGGCCTTTGGGAAAGCCGACCCATATTGAAAAAATTGGCACGGTCATCTGCGTTGGAGGTGGAACGGGCGTGGCCGTGATGTACCCGATTACCAAAGCTTACAAAGGGGCAGGAAACAATGTGATCGCCATCATTGGCGCTCGAACGAAAGACCTCCTGATCTTGGAAGAGGAGATGAAAGCAGCCAGTCACGACCTGCGGGTGACGACGGATGACGGGAGTTATGGTCATCACGGATTTGTGACCGATGTCCTTCGCAAGATTTTGGATGAGCGGAAAGACGTGAAATTGGTCGTGGGGATCGGCCCTGTCCCGATGATGAAGTTTCTGTGCAAATTGACGAAGGAGTATGGGGTCAAGACGATGGTCAGTTTGAACCCCATCATGGTAGACGCGACAGGAATGTGCGGGGCCTGCCGGGTCACGGTGGGAGGCAAGACGAGATTTTGCTGTGTGGATGGCCCGGAATTTGACGGCCACGAGGTTGATTATGATGAACTGGTGAAACGGCAAAGGGCTTATCTCACGGAGGAGAAGGTGTCCATGGAACAATTTGCGACGGCGGGAAGACAGGGGGGTTGAGATGGCGGAAGAAAAAGAGAAAAAAGAGAAAATAAAAGTGCCAAGGCAGAAGATGCCCGAGCAAGACCCCAAGGTGAGAGCGAGGAATTTTGATGAAGTTCCTTTTGGATACACGCCCGAATTGGCCCAGCTGGAGGCGAGTCGCTGTCTTCAGTGCAAGAAACCGAAATGCATTGAGGGGTGTCCGGTAGAAGTTGAGATCCCGGCTTTTGTCAAGCTTATCAAAGAGGGGGACTTTGCCGCTGCGGCCCGGAAATTGAAGGAACGAAACAGTCTCCCTGCCATTTGCG
This sequence comes from Thermodesulfobacteriota bacterium, assembly GCA_035319625.1. Lineage (GTDB taxonomy): Bacteria > Desulfobacterota > BSN033 > BSN033 > UBA1163 > UBA1163. Next base: position 5,159 of record DATHCH010000263.1, on the reverse strand, counting down.
GCCGCGTTTGCCCTCAAGAAGACCAGTGTGAAAAGGTGTGCATCGTTGGGAAGAAGGACCAACCCGTTGCCGTCGGCAGATTGGAACGATTTGCAGCCGATTGGGAGAGGACAAAAGGGGAGGTTACGATTCCTGAGAAAGCTCCTGCCACCGGGAAGAAAGTGGCGGTTGTGGGGTCAGGGCCAGCAGGTTTGACCCTGGCAGGGGACCTTATCCTTAAAGGACATGAAATCACCATTTTCGAAGCTCTCCATAAAACCGGAGGTGTTCTGATTTACGGTATTCCAGAATTTCGTCTTCCCAAGGACATTGTCCAGTCGGAGGTCAACTATTTAGAGCGTTTGGGGGTGAAGGTAGAGTGTAACTGTGTCATCGGAAGAATTGAGACCGTCGATGAACTGCTTAAAGAATATGACGTTGCCTTCTTAGGTTTGGGGGCAGGGCTTCCCCAGTTTTTGAACGTTCCCGGGGAGAACTATTGCGGTATCTATTCAGCCAATGAATATCTGACGCGGTCCAATCTGATGAAGGCATACCTCTTTCCTAAATATGATACGCCGATTGCCCGGGGGAAAAATGTGGCGGTCTTCGGAGCGGGGAATGTAGCCATGGATTCAGCGAGGACCGCTCTTCGATTAGGAGCGGACACCGTTCGGATCATCTACCGCCGGTCGAGGGATGAGATGCCAGCTCGTATCGAAGAGGTTCACCATGCAGAGGAAGAGGGCGTTCAATTCTATCTTCTTACAGCTCCTACGAAATTCTTAGGAGACGATAACGGCTGGGTAACCGGTGTGGAATGCCTTCGTATGGAACTGGGAGAGCCTGATGAGTCAGGGAGACGCAGACCGGTTCCCATTAAGGGTTCAGAATTTCAATTGGAGTGCGATATGGCAGTGGTGGCCATTGGTGCAGGTGCCAACCCGCTTCTTCCTACTCAAACCCCGGGCCTGGAGCTTAATAAGAGAGGATATATCGTGGCTAACCTTGAAACAGGAAAGACCACGAAGCCGCGGGTTTGGGCAGGAGGAGATATTGTGACAGGATCAGCCACTGTCATCCTGGCCATGGGTGCAGGAAGGAAGGCGGCCAATTCGATTCATGAATATCTGGTGAATAAGTTATAATCCCTCCTGCTCCCTTAATAAGAGAGGGAGAGAGAGAATTGGGATGAAGGGGCAGAGGCAATTGATTCTGCCCTTTTTTATTAGATAAACCTACGCGGGCGCCTTTCCTTTCTTCAGGGTAGTATAAGAGCTGAAATGCTCCTTCAGGGGTGAACCGAGGCTTGTTCTGTAAAAGATCTCGTGAAAGGGTGTATATTCTTTGACTCTATGAAGATTTTGGTAGATGCTGATGCTTGTCCCAAATCCGTTTTGCAGATCTGCATGAGACTTGGACGAAAATATAATGTCCCGGTCTGGACGATAGCCAGTTTCAACCACCATATAGAATCCGATCATCATTTTGTGGTGGGAGACGGTTTTCAGGAAGCGGATGTGAAGATTATGAATTTAACCGAAGCAGGAGATGTGGTAGTAACAGGGGATTGGGGATTGGCAGCTGTGGTGGTGGAAAAGGAAGCAAAATGTCTGAACCCGACGGGTAGGGAATTTCATCCGGAAAAGATGGGGTTCTTATTGGAGGAGCGTGAAGTTAAGGCGAAAATCCGTCGAGGGGGTGGCAGAACCAAAGGGCCGAAGAAGAGAACATTGGCTGAAAATCAGCGGTTCGAGATTCGTTTGGAAGAAATCCTTTTGCGAAGGTGAAGGCGATGAAAGCACAGCCAGGGATCTTGCTCCGGGGGAACAGGTAAAAAGGCCATCTGAATCACATGGTTCTTTTCTTTAAACACTATGGATTGGCCTCAATTATTTCTGGGGACTTTTGAAGAGTGTCTGAGTTGCATTTTTTGGAAAAAACTGTAGCATTTTCGCGATGATCTTGTTAAATTTAATCTGCTCCTTGGACGCCTGCTTTCGGGCGTGGGTTCTTCCTTTTCAATAGAAGCTCTCGGACTGGAACTACCTCAAAAAGTCCCTCTAGGAGGAGGGGGATGCCTTTCAATTCTTATGCATTTATTGTTTAGATGCCCGCCTCTCAAAGGGAGACTTTTTAGATCTTCCTTTGATTTGAGTTTCTTTTCTGAAACTCCAGCGGGTTTCTAAAATCTTTGGGGGATCGGCTCGAAGCCTATCCCCTGCCTATGGGAAACTTCCATCTTTCAGTTCTTCTATATACTGCCAGGGTATCTGCCTCTATTCTCCTTTCTTTAATTTTATTATAACCTGTTTCTCTCACGGGACCAACTGGCAAAAGATTGAGAGATAGAACCCGCACAAAACCGACATGGCTATAATAAAGAAGCCACCCAGGATGAAATCGGGTGGCTTCTCCAGATCCTAACAGCGTTCTGCTTCGCGGATCGCCGAACGTGCCTTGTCCTTGAGCTCTTGTGTAAGCTCACTTATATTATTATGTTCTTTTCGGGCATGGTCTTTCGCTTTATCAAGAATTTCGTCCTCCCTTTTCCCACAGATGACAAAATCGCAGTCAGCGCCCATGTCCCTACAGCTAAGGCTTTTTTTCATTCTAAACACCTCCTTTTAAGAGATATTGCGTTTCCCCCGTTAGAAAGAACGTACCCTTATGCCGGGGATGGTTAAAATAGAAAATGTTAACTTTCTCCTCAGGGCAGAATCAAAACCCTACCATTCTTGGTTAGATTTACTTAATCGCCCCTTAATGAAATAATAATCATTCCCCTTTCCGCCAGCAAGGTTGTCCACTTCCTTTTGGGAATGATAAAGGCCCGGGACTTTGACCGGGCCTCACTCATCCTGACCTAGGGCCCGGGTTCATCCGAGCAGAGGTGAGGAAATATCAGGACTTAATTAAGCTGGGAGGTGAGCAGAAGGCTGAAGAGATTGAGAGGCGGAAGCCAGAATCTTGTCCCGAAGACACGTGTACTGATACGCGGCCTCAATCGCCCGGGCAGCTCTCTCCGGTCCTGGGAAGATCGAGACTCCTCGCTCTACGAGCCTTCTTAGAAGCTGGTCCGTTAGACTCTGAAAGGAATAGCCGACAAAAGGTTTATCGTGGGTTTCAATCAAGCGGAGAATTGCATCGGACTGAAAATCCACAAGCTTGGCGGCCTGTTCTGCAATATGATCCGGAAGGACACCCACTTGTCTTAGCATGCGTTTGAGTCTCCCGCTGGGCGTGAAGAAATAGAAAAGCAAATAGTCTGCGTTCTTCTCCTCCAACAATGCCTTCGGGATTTCTGAGAAGTAATCCGTGAGGTTTTTGCCAAAGGTGAAATCCAGCGGGTTACTGATAGTTCCTGTCCGGGGCATAAGAGGTCTTAGTCTTTTGATTGTCTCTGGTGAAAGCGACGGCAGTTCAAGACCTGCCCTTCCGCAGGCATCTGCCGCCTCAGCTCCAGGCCCTCCGGAATGGGTTTGAATCAGCACACGTCGCCCTGTGCTCCTAGGAAGAGAGCCAAGGATCCAACAGTAATCGAACATCTCCATGATCGACCGTGCCCGGATGATCCCGCTCTGGCGAAAGATGCCTTGATAGAGTCTATCCGGTCCTGCCAATGCCCCGGTGTGTGAAAGGCCTGCCCGGCTGCCCGCTTCCGACCCACCGATATAGAGGGACACGATGGGTTTTTTTGGAACGATCGATCTCGCCATTTCCACAAATGCCCTTCCCCTGCGGATGCCTTCGATATAGAGGGCGATCACTTTCGTATCGGGACAGGCGCCAAGGTATTCCATACAGTCGACGATATCAATATTGGCTTCGTTTCCCACACTAAACGCCGTGCTGAACCCCAGCGCATATTGAGAGAGATAGGTAAACATCTGGGTCACAAAACTCCCGCTCTGAGAAGCCATGCCGATGAAACCGGGACCACCTTCAAAGGTCATGAAGGTTGTGTTCAGCTTATGGCGGGGATTGGCCACGCCGATACAGTTTGGGCCCAAGAAGCGCATGCCATGTTTTTTGGCAACGGCGATAAGGTCTTTTTCAAGCTTGACTCCATTACCGCCCACTTCCTTAAAACCGCCCGAAATAACAATGGCGTGTTTGATGCCCTTCCTGCCGCAGGAGTCCATGGTCTCAGATACGAGCCAGGTGGGTACTACGATCAGGGCCAGGTCAGGCACCTTAGGCAGATCGAGGACGCTTCGGTAGGCCTTGTGATTCTGTACCTGATTCTCCTTGGGGTGAATAGGATAAATCTCACCTTCAAAGCCCAAATCGAGAATGGAGTCGAGGAGACTTGTTCCCATAGAAGAGGCGTTATTGGAGGCCCCGAAGAGGGCGATGCTTTTCGGGTTGGCAATAGGGTATAGGGGACTGGCTTCAATCGATTCCATTATTTTACGTCTCTTCTCAGCACAACGAGTGCGTCCGCGGCGACCACGCGGCCTTGCGGAGTGACGATCATGGGATTGATATCAAGCTCAGATACCGCCTCAAGTTCCAATCCGATCTGTCCAACCGCAATAAGGGTGTAGCAGAGCATGTCCATATCAACGGGCTTCTGTCCGCGGAAAGCGCCGAGAATGGTTTTGAAGCGCAGCTCTTCGGCCATGTCCTTCGCCTCGATCATGTCGAGAGGAGCCATACGGAAGACGGTGTCCTGAAACACCTCCGTCATGATCCCGCCTATTCCCAACATCACACAGGGACCGAACTGGGAATCGCGGTTCAACCCGACGACCAATTCGCGCTGACCCGGCACCATCTCCTGAACCAGCACCCCTTCAAGCTCCAGGTCGACACCTTGGATGATGCGGCCGTAGGCTTCACGGACATCTCCTTTACTCCTGAGGTTCAGCTCAATCCATCCCCGCTCGCTTTTGTGCATCAGCTCGGCTGAACAAGCTTTGAGCACCACCGGGAACCCGAGGCCGTCCGCGACGGATGCCGCCTCATCGGCACTGTGTGACAATTTTTCTCTCGTAACGGGGATGCCATAAAGGCCGAGCAGCTTTTTCGACTCGTATTCGGAGAGTGCCCTTTGCCCCCTGTTCAGGCCGGACCGTATCAGATCATCTGCGCGCATCTTTTTTTTCATGTCAAAACTTGACTAAATTTTCTATGGTCCCTCTGCGAATCCTTCTTCAAATGCGGTTAAGGAGCAA
>DATHCH010000262.1:0-10771 GCA_035319625.1 Thermodesulfobacteriota bacterium | reverse complement strand
GAACCACCCTTTTCCGAATCGCAGGTCCGTTTCTGAACAACCTGATTGCGATCCACCCACTCCTCGATGAGATAGATCACAGGGTGTGGCGTGTGGGAGTCGAATTCTTCGCTGTTCGCCCCTTTCAGGCCGGCGCAGTGCCTGGCTATTTCGATCACAGCGCACTGCATCCCCAAGCAGATTCCGAAAAAGGGAATTCGCTTCTCCCTGGCGTACTGAATTGCCTTGATCTTTCCTTCAATTCCCCTTGTTCCGAATCCTCCTGGCACGAGAACCCCGTTGGCCTCCTTAAGAAAATGCTCAGGCCCCTCCTTCTCGACTTGCTCCGAATCGATATATTTCAGATTCACGCGGGCATCGTTGGCAATGCCTCCGTGGGTCAGTGCCTCGGTTAAACTTTTGTAGGATTCGACCAAGCCGACATATTTTCCCACCACGGCGATGGTCGTCTCAAAACGGGGATGTTTGGCTTTCTTGACGATACGCTCCCACCCTCTCAGGTTCGGCCGCCCGGTCCAGATATTGAGTTTTTCGACAATGTTCTCATCCAGCCCCTCCTGATGAAACACAAGGGGAACTTCATAAACCGTCTCCACATTCTTGGCCGTGATCACGGCATCTTTATCCACATTGCAAAAGAGAGCGATTTTGGCTTTCACATCAGGAGAGAGCAATCGATCGGTCCGACAAAGAAGAATGTCGGGCTGGATACCTATTTCTCGAAGCTCCTTCACACTATGCTGGGTCGGTTTCGTCTTTAACTCCCCGGCTGTCGGGATGTAAGGCACCAAGGTGAGGTGGATGTAGAGCGTATTTTCCTTACCCACATCTCCTCGAATTTGCCGGATCGCCTCCAAAAAAGGGAGGCTCTCGATGTCGCCGACGGTTCCACCCACCTCGATGATGACAATGTCCACATCGTGCGCCAAGTCGAAAACTTTAGTCTTGATCTCGTCGGTGATATGGGGAATCACCTGGACGGTACTCCCCAGATAGTCCCCTCTTCTCTCTTTGGAAATAACTGAATCGTAGATTTGCCCGGTGGTGAAATTATTCTTCTTCGATGTCTTGACATTGGTGAAGCGCTCGTAGTGGCCTAAATCGAGGTCCGCCTCTGCTCCATCATCCGTGACGTAGACCTCTCCATGTTGAAAAGGATTCATGGTTCCCGGGTCTACATTGATGTAGGGATCGAATTTAAGGAAATTGACTTTGAGTCCCCTAAGCTCCAGGAGGGATCCAATCGATGATGACGCCAATCCCTTGCCCAAAGAGGAAACCACGCCTCCGGTCATAAAAATATATTTGGTCCTCGAATTCGCCAAAACATCCTCCCTTCCCCTCAACACGAACAACGGGGATTCAAAAACCTTTCGATCAACTCAAATCCTTTTTCAATAAAGATTCCGGATTGGGCCGCTGAAGCTTCGTCAAACGCCTTCCCATGGCTGGAGGCGCCCCCGCCCTCGTTGGAATAAATGACAAAAGGAACCGGGTCAGCCGTATGCGTCCTAACGGAAAGCGGCGTGGGATGATCGGGGAGGACCATCACCTTGTACTGTTTAAATTCCTTCATCCCCCCTAAAATCGTCCCCACAATCTTTTGGTCAAAGGCCTCGATGGCTTCAACCTTCAGCCGAAGATTCCCCATGTGACTCGCTTCATCAGGGGACTCCACATGGACATAAACAAAATCCTTTTCCCTTAAGCCCTCCAGTGTATACTGGGCTTTGCCATCGTAATTCGTGTCAACAAATCCTGTAATCCCAGGAACCTCCTTCACTTCCAATCCGGCTAAGATCCCAATCCCCTTAATCAGGTGAACCGCTGAGATCACGTAGCCATCAATTCCGAACCGCTCCTTCAGCGGGATCATCTGCGGCGAACGCCCTTGCCCCCAAAGCCAGATGGAGTTGGCAGGAGGGAGTCCGCTTGCCTCACGGGCTTGGTTAACAGGATGATTCTTGAGAAGGTGCTGAGATTCCTTCATCAGGGAAAGAACGGGCCCTGCCATCTGAGGAAGGCAGGAAGATATTTCCTTACCAATGAGGTCATGAGGAGGGAGAACTTCCAGTTTCTCTAAGTCTGAGAATTTAGCTGCTCCGTTCTTCAAAACCATGAGATGCCGATAACTCACTCCCGTATAGAACCGAATCTCGTTCGTTCCCATCTGTTTGTCGATATCGAGGATGACCTTCCTCGCTTCCTCATTCGTGATATGGCCGGCGGAGAAATCTTCCATGAAGATTTTACTCCCCTGGAATTTCAGGGTGACCAGATTGCATCGGAAAGCGATGTCATCCGCCGCAAGTTTGACCCCCAAGCTTGCGGCTTCCAAAGGGCCTCTGCCGGTATAGTAACGGACGGGGTTGTACCCGAAGATGGAAAGGTTGGCGATCTCGCTCCCCGGCGTAAAACCTTCCGGAATGGTCCTGACCAGACCGATCTCCCCCTGGTTCGCCATCCAATCCATGTGGGGTGTCCCGGCGACCATCAATGGAGTCTTCCCTTTCAGGCTCTCGACCGGGTAGTCTGCCATCCCATCTCCAACAATAATAACATACTTCACCTTCTCAGGCATTTTCCTACATCCTCAAAACCTCTAAATATACCAAAAACTTACAAATGTCAAATGAAACGATAGCAAAAGGCATGCCAAATTTTAGGGAGTACTGCAAGAACCACCTTCAATCTTGGGAAGGACCGTCTCTTTTATATAACGCACTACTCTTTCCATCTCCGTTTGGGCCTCTTCATTCTGGCTATGCCGAGGGGGCCTAAGAGACCCCTTGAGCTCTCCTGCCTCAAATCCGATTTTCGTTGCCTCTTTCAAAAAGGATTCCGGAAGTTCCTCATCCAACTCGATGCCGTTCATAACGGCCCATGCCAATGTCCAGGCTCGTGCCACATTAGAAATGTTATAGCCTCCTCCTCCTAAAGCCACCCATCTCGGAGCCAGGTCTTTGATCCTCTTAAGAACTCTTTCATACCCATATATGGAGAGGTGAAGATTTGCTAAAGGGTCATTATAAAACGTATCGACCCCTAATTGGGTCACCACCACGTCGGGTTTGAAGGCCTGGACAAGTCCAGGAACAACCTCCTCAAAGGCCCAAGAGTAGACTTCATCATCGGTACAGGGAGGAAACGGAAGATTGACGCAATATCCCTCTCCCTCGCCTTTTCCAATCTCGTGCTCGAAACCGGTTCCTGGAAAGAGCGTGTATCCTGTCTCGTGGAGTGAGATGGTCAAAACCTGGTTGGTATCATAGAACGCCTCCTGAACGCCGTCCCCGTGATGCACATCGATATCAATATAGGCCACTCTCTTCCCCAGACTCAGAAGTCTCATAATTCCAATGACCGGATCGTTGATATAACAGAATCCAGAAGCCCGCGCCTTCATCGCATGGTGAAGTCCTCCTGCGATGTTAAAGGCGATCTCGCCCTTTCCCTCGGCCACAAATTCAACCGCCTGAAGTGTCGCTCCCGTTACCAGAAGTGACCAGTCATAAATCCCTGGGAAGATGGGGTTATCTCCTGGCCCCAATCCGTAAGAAAAAGCATTCCCCGATAGATGTCCGTTGTCCGCCTGCCTCAGTATATTCAGATATTCCTCGCTGTGAAAAGCGGCCAAATCTTCTTCTTCAGCCTTGATGGTGGAAATGAATTGAACAGAAGGCAGGTCGAGGAGTCCGTAAGACTTGAGAAGATCGTAGGTCAATTTGAGTCGGATGACTTGAAGAGGATGAGTGGGCCCATAATCATAATCGAGATAGGCGTCAGTATAGATAAGAGCTGTCTTCATCTGAACGGATTAACTACTCTTCATGAAAGAATAACGCAACCCTTTCCAAAATGGCCAATCAAATTTACCTTGATATCAAATTATTTTCAAGGTTGCTTTCAAAATTGTTTAGTGAGAAAATGGACGTGTTCCAACAAATTTGTAATTTACAGACATGAAATGTGGAGTTTGTTAAATACGCTGATATGCTCAAGCGAATTACAGGTGAAAACCGTGGATCTGACACTTAAATCACGCACTAGTTTATAAATAGGATTATTTATAATGTTCGTCTTCTTGATGGCAGCGATTGCCGAAATAATTATTGGACTTTTTGTTTATACCTTCTTTGACCCAGAAAAAGTCAGGGAAATGCCCCCTCTGCTATGATGGGGGTGGGTAAATTTTGAATCTGGCTTTTTTGATCCTGAGAAGGATCTATATTTAATAAAATTGGATTCTCGAAGGAGGAGATTGTGAGACATCTTTTTGAAGATTGGGAAACCATTCAGACCAGGATTCAAGAGGCCCAGAATCTTTTTCTTTTTCTGGATTATGACGGAACGCTTACCCCAATTGTGTCCCGACCTGAAATAGCCTATTGTCCGTTTGAAGTAAGGGATCATCTGGGGAAATTACGCAATCTTCCCGGGGTTTACTTGGCCATTATTAGCGGACGATCCCTGGAAGATGTGCGAGAAAAAGTGGGGGTCTCGGGTATTATTTACGTGGGAAACCATGGCTTGGAAATTGAGAACCTCGTTGGGAGGCACAAGAAGACCTTGGCGCCAGTCAGAAAAGGAGAACTCAAAAGAATCACGCAAAATTTGCAGAACTCACTGAAGAAAATTCCGGGAATTCTTTTTGAAGATAAAGGGCCAATTCTGTCTGTCCATTGCCGAAACGTCCCACAGAAATTCTTATCACAAGTTCCTCGGGTAGTAGAAGCTGAGCTTCAGCAATGGAAGAATCGCTGGGAGACTGCATCCGGCAAAATGGTTTTGGAAATCCGGCCCAAGATGGATTTTAATAAAGGGACCGCCGTCAGAGAGTTGATAAAAATATTTCCCTCCCCGGGGCTTTTCCCAATTTATTTGGGAGATGACCAGACAGATGAAGACGCCTTCCGGGTGATGAAAAAGCAAGGTATCTCTGTTTATGTCGGACCAGGGACGTCTCCCTCTGAAGCTGATTTTTTTCTCCAAAGTCCCGACGAGGTTCAAGAATTTCTTTTCCGGTGTCAGGAGGCGAGGCGTGCTATCAGCCATGATGCCGGATTTGTCTGAAAGGGGCTATAGACTTTTGCTGTTTTAGGTTAGCCGATTGTTGTAACATGATTTTATGGAATCCAAACTCGCCGAACATCTATTGTTGTTACAGATAGATGATATCTTGAGGGTGTTCGAGGGCGAGGAATAGCAACAAATAATCCCGCAGGTGCCGGGTGACGAGAAAGTTGTATCTGACGTGTTCTCTACCGTTTTGCCCCAGCCATTTGGCATATTCTGGATTGGTTAGTAGCTGTCTTATTGCGTAGGCAGTTCCCTCTATGCCATAAGACAATAGGCCGGTGAACCTATTCTTTACCTGGAGCGTTATTCCCCCCACGGCTGAGGCTACCACCGGCTTTGCCTTCCACAGGGCCTCGGTGACAGTAAGTCCAAAACCCTCCCGGTGCGACTTCTGGACAATGACCGCGGATGCCCTCTGTAAAGCATTTATCTCAACGTCACTCTCTGGTGGAACAAGCAGGATATGTATGTCGGGGTTGCCCCCTGCTCTCTCCTTCACTTCAGCCAGCACCCTTTCTGACTCAGGATCATCGCTGGCGGTACCTCCAGCGAAGACAAGCCGGCAGTCTATATTCTTCCTTACCATCTCGAAGGCCTGAATGACCCCTACCGGGTCTTTCAGATAATCAAAGCGGGAAATCTGAGTGATAATGGGCTTGTCCTTGGGGATGACGTATTTTTCAAGAACAGAATCAATCATCTGCTGCGATAATTCTTTGTTCTTATCACTCAGCGGGTCTATGGATGGGGAGATAAGATACTGGCGGATGGGGAGCTGGTGCGAGAAAGAGGGGGCAGAGAAGACTGCTGCATCGTACTGGACAATAAAAGGCTCAAGGAAGCTCCAGACTTTCTGGTTGGGTTGGGAGACATCAATATGACAGCGCCATACCCATTTCCTGCCTATTTCCTTCTTCCGGCTCACCATAGTTACCGGCTGGGGGTCATGGATAAAGATAATATCACCATATAGTTCCATCTCCCTGATATTCTGCTGGGAGACCTCAAGAAAAAGAGCGAAGTCGGTGGCAGAAATATCCTCTCGCCGGCCGTGTAAAGTATTATGGAATTTTTTGGTCACTTGGAAAAAATCGGGGCTTCCTTTAATGGTATTCCAGCGGGCATCTACACCAAGCTGCTCCAGTAGCGGCAACACACGGCTTAGAATCTCGGCTACACCACCTCCCGTAAAGGTTGAATTGATATTCTGGATAACCTTGCCGGAGAGTCGGGAAGCAAGCAGCCTGAGCTCTTCAATGGTGCTACGTCCCACGATAGGCTCGTAGTCATTAATTCTTATTCGATGCGTTTTTCGATAAGCTGTATAAAGGCTGATCTTAATCCCTCCAGGGTATAAGTATAGGGGTCAAGCCGGGCTATCTCATCGCCAAGCTCAGCCTCCTCCAGACTGTCTTGCAACCAGATAGTAAAATCATTAAGCCCTCTGCCCAGCCTCAATCTCGATTCAAAGACATGAAAGTAAAGAGAGCCCAGGCTGATCTTGCGTAAAGCCTCAACAAATTCTCGCAGGTCATGCGCAACATAGGGGGTAGAGATAACCACGCTCACCGACTTCATAAAACAAAATTCCCTTCCTGGCATCGCCTCTCTGGAGTTTGTCCCCCCGGCGAGGTGTTCTTCAATTATAACAACTATTCTTTCTCTAAGAGCGCCAAGACTGGGAAATTCAAAGGTATTAACGCTGGCCAACCTTTCACCCAGAATCTCCTCACCCAGTACATCGTTTACCCAGACAGCAAAGTCGTTGGATGGCTCGGGTATCAGGTAATGGTGTTCTTCAAAAAAGCGGTGCGTGTGATAGTAAATCACAGAGTCGGGTACCTTTTTAAGGGTATCAACAAGTTCCATGAGATTTTTTGCCCTAAGCCCTGTTAACTCCTTTATATACGTTCGGCTCTGGAAGCGGAATGGATCTTTTGCTTTTTTTAAGGGACGCCCGTAATTGATCACCGTAAACTGAAGAAGCCGGTTGTTGGGGACAATAATAATAGTTTCGTCTAAAGCCTTGATCCGTGTGTTGTACCAGCTTATCTCGGTAACATAGCCTTGCTCTCCTGTTTCCAGCTTGATGTAGTCACTCACTTTAATCTGCTGGGTAGCACTAAGATGGAACCCGGCAAAAAGGTTAGGGGCAGCATTTCTTAAAGCCAGTGCTACCGCCAGGATTGCCACCGCTATAAGAACAAGGAGAGGACTGGTCGGCATGCCCCAAATCTCAAGTATGATCAGAGCGCAGACGACAACGAGGGTGGCCCTGATAACATTCATTGCCAGGGTGATGGTTGGCCAGTTGGCTTTCAGCCTGGGCAAATATGTCTTTAGTAGCTGCCCACATAGATTGATAACCAGCCATCCAAGGGAGAGGACAAAGAGGCTACCCATAGCTTTGGTGGTTATGCCTTTGACTTGCGAGGTAGCTACCGATACCTGAATGGCTATGAAAACACCCAAAATTAGAAACCAAAATAGGAAGGGACGATGCAGCGCTGTCGTCACCACCTTGCTCCCTTGCCATCTGACTCTTGATGCCCACCTTTCAAAGGCGTTACTAACCACCCTCCTCACCCATAGACCAACAATGTAGCTCGCAAGAAAAGCCAACACAGGAATAGTTATCTTCAACCAATTATCGATTAGCCACTTAACCATCATCTCTAAGTCCCAATAACTTCCACTCTACCACGGAAAGCCATTTTTTACCCACTATTACCCGAAACACCGGAATGCCTCAATCTCCCATGAAATTCTACCGAGATCCGGCGGGAGGCTGGAAAAAATTTTATTGCAGCAACCTCAATTTGTCCATGAACTAAAAGAATTATCTTAATCACACATGGCCTATACTATTGATGGGGAATGTTGACCTAAACCTAAAAATTTGATTCATCCGCTTGATAAGATTTTCGGAAGTATTCCTGCCGAATCATCGGCTCTCATCCACACTCCAGTGAAGTATTACGAAGCACCTCTGAACCAACTCAAGCAGTATCTCAAGGAATATAGCCACCTTAGCCGGTGATTTCAGGAAATATTGAGCAAAGGTCCGCTTTTGTCACCCAACAATTGCTCGGGTTGGCTTATCACCAAGGATTGGCTGAAGGTTATGTGCTTCATGCAGGCTTCTCCAAGCGCACCTGAGCAAGAGCAATGATCAGATTTGCGGCCCAATAATAAATGTTTCGGTTTCTTAAAGTCTCCCTCATACCTCGCATGCGAGCCTTTTGTTCTGCAGAGTCCATCTCCAGGGCCGTGTGAATCGCTTCAGCCATCTCTTCAATGTCATAAGGGTTCACGATTAGGGCGTCACTGAGCTCCCTCGATGCACCGGTGAATTGGCTCAGAATCAGGACGCCCGATTCGTCATCCCGAGCCCCGATGTACTCCTTGGCCACCAGATTCATCCCATCGTGTAGAGAGGTAACCAGACAAAGGTCGGCGGTCTCGTAAAATGGCCTAATTTCTTCATGGCTATGATGCTTTTTTAGGAAAACGATCGGGAGCCATTCTTTGGTTTTAAAACGCCAGTTGATCCGGTCCACCTCCACTTCCACCATCGCAATTAAATCGTGATACTCCTTGATGTGGGTGCGACTTGGAGCCCCAAGCTCCACAAAAGTGAATTCTCCCTGATAACCGGGATATTTCTCAAGAAATCGTTCGATGGCTTTAAACCGTTCCAGAATCCCCTTCGTATAATCAATGCGATCCACCCCCACGCCTAAATGCTTTCCCTTGATCCCTAGATCCTTCAAAAGGCTCTCTTTGTTAGACCTCGTGGCATTGTTTTTGGCGGAGGCGTTGGATGGGCCGGGGAAAGCAATACTGATGGGAAAAGGTCTCACCAGGGTGGTTTGGCCTCCTCTTTCGACCGCGAAATGCTCCCAGTCAATCCGAGATTCTAAGGCGCGGTCAACCGTATCGAGAAAGTTGTTACAGTGAAACTGGATGTGAAAGCCGATGAGGTCTGCTCCTAACATGCCATGCAAAAGCTCCCTCTGCCAAGGGCAGATGCTGAAGGATTCCGGATTCGGCCAGGGAATATGCCAGAAAAGAGCCACCCGAGCATCCGGACGCTCTTCTTTGATCAATCGAGGGAGCAAGGCAAAATGATAATCCTGAATCAAAATCAAGGGCTCTTCGACATCCTTCAACTCCTCTAAGCTGGCTTCGGCAAATTTCTTGTTGACCCTTTGATAATACCCCCAATCCTCAGCCCGGAAGGATGGACGTGTATGTGCGATGTGGCAGAGAGGCCAGAGCCCCTCATTGGAAAATCCATAATAATAACCCCTTTCTTCTTCCTTCGTGAGCCAGACCCTCTTGAGCAGGTATTGGGGCTCTTCGGGGGGAACTCTGATTTTGCTTTGTGCATCCACCACCTCGCGGTCGGCGTCGCCGCTTCCATGGGCAATCCAGGTCCCTCCACAGGCCTTGAGAACAGGTTCTAAGGCCGTCACCAACCCGCTAGGAGGCACCAAGCACTCAATCTTTTTTCCATCTTTTTCATGCGTGTAAGGTTCCCGGTTGGAAATCACGAAGAGAGGCCTTTCCTGGAGAAGTGTACGGACCTGTTCTCTAAGCCGCGTTGGAGTCCAGACGGACTCACCAGTACGTCTGAGACGTGCTTCTTCCTCGGCAGCCTCTCGAGCCGCTGAGATACTCCTGGCCATTTGTGCCACTTCCTTGGTCAAAGGCTCAAAAACTCCGCCCGAAGGAAGGCGGAGGGGTTCCTTGCTCTTTTCCGTCCGCAGGGTCTTCATCCATTCAGCCATCTTGGCAATCGGCCCGGCCATACTCCAACGAATGAGAAGGAGGGTAGTCAGAGAAATGACGAGGGCATTTACCAAAAAATGGATGAAACTGCCTTTCCAGATAAGCGAGAGTCGGTCCTGAATATAGGAAGGATCTTGAATAATGACCAGGGCACCCGCCACATCCTTCTCCCGATGAAGGGGCAGAGCATAAAGGTACATCTCTTTTCCGCCTAAGTCGGAAAAATGCCCGATCTCCAGATCCGAGTTCATGGCGTTCGTCGCACATGTCGGGGGTACAGGCAGATCAGCAGACAATGCGGGAGTGGTAACGATCAACTTATCCTTCACGTCATAGATTGCCACCCCGGTGAGCCTTTCCCGATTTCCAAATTTTTCTACGATTTTTTTCAGACCCTCTGGGCTCTCTTTTTCCAACAGGGGCTCGATCGTCTCTTTGAGGCTTCCGCCCAAAAGGGAAGAGCGGCGCTGAAGGTCAATCGTCAACCTCTCTTTCTCCTGCCGCACCTGCACAAGTGTAAACAGAAAAACAAGGACGCTGATTACGACAACAACCGAAAGAATAATCCTTAAGTTGATCCGCAAAGGGCACCCCCGAGGTTAATAAAAACCGCTTGTTGGAGTAAAATATAGCGGAAAGATATAATGAATTCTATTTTGCATATTCCCTGAAGCTTGTCAAATCCGAAAGAATAGCCCTTTTATATTTGCCTTAGAACTGAAAGGCCAAGGCCTAAGGAACATGATACGGGTAGGTGTTAACGGGCTGTTGCCCAAATGATTCTTGCAACGATTATACATTCGAGCTATAAGCATGGCAACACAAATCAAGAATGGAGATTTTGCCATGATGGGTCAAGAGCCAGGGCTTCAGCCGAAGATCTTCTACCCTCATATGA
>DATHCH010000261.1:0-10157 GCA_035319625.1 Thermodesulfobacteriota bacterium | reverse complement strand
ACCGAAAGCCCTTAAAGCAACAAGCTGACTTTGAAGGGGAATGGGAGCTTCGTTTTGACCCTGAAAATCGATTTCGAGTATTTTACGCAATAGATGTGGAGAACCATGAAGTACAAATTCTGGCTATCGGTGTTAAGAAAGGAAACCGCCTTTTTATCGGTGGAGAGGAGGTTGAATTATGAAGATTGCATCCGTTGCAGACGTTAAAGCAAAATTGAGTGCCTATTTGAGAGAATCTCAAGAAGGACCGGTGGTTGTTACCAGGAATGGAAAACCAGTAGGGGTCCTGCTGTCCGTGGAAGACGAAGAAGAATTGGAGCGGCTGTTACTGGCTTATTCACCCCGTTTGCGAAAGATTCTTTTGGCCGCCCGAAATCAGATTCAATCTACTGGAGGCATCTCACACAGGGAATTCTGGAAGGAAATGGAAAAGAAGGTATCCATAGATCGGAAAAAGAGAATTTCTGGGATGAAAGCCGCTTAATTGAGTCCACCCAGTCCCACCAGCTTGTGAAGAGTGTAGGCGCGACACCGATGCTGAAACATCAAAAAAGGGAGCCCGCCAGCTCCCTGACAGATCCATTGAGCCGGGACAGAAGGAATTTGAGGGACCGGCTTAGGCTGTTTGTCAGGTTGTTATTTCAACTTCAACCTAATCTCTGTCGTACCTCCGGAAAGGTATTTTTTTGTGAAGTCGAACTCCCTCACCATCCTCAATATCCTGGTATTCTCCGTGAGGGCGATCCCGCGCAGCTCCTCAATACCCTTTTCCTTCGCAATACCAATCAGTGTTTCCACCAATTTATAGCCAAGTCCTTTCTCCTGAAAATCATCGTGCACAAGCACTCCGATCTCTCCCGATTTCAAATCGTGTTCTCTCATGACCCTGCCAATTCCGATGATCCTCCTCTTTTCATTTTCTCTTATCTCAGCAACGATCGCGATGTCCCTGTCATAATCGATATTGCAGAACCGCACGAGCATCTCGTGACTGATATCTTTGATTTTTTGAGAGAAGCGCATCCTCATGGTCTCTTCAGAAAGACTGGAGAGTAATTCCCGTTCGAGAGATTCATCTTCGGGCCGGATGGGCCTTAATAGGACTTCCGTCCCGTCCGGAAGTCTCCAGGACATGATATATTTTGCAGGATAAGGGGTGATGACAAGGTGAGGAAAAGGAGCGGTGTGCTTCAATCCTTCATCATCAATGATAATTCTCGCATCGATTGCGACCGCCTTTCCGTTACTGATGGCGATAGGATTGAGGTCCATCTCAAGAATTTCAGGGAAATCGACGATGAGGTTTGAGAAAGATACCAAAATCTGTTCCAATTGGCGAAGGTCCGCAGGGACCTTGCCCCTGTATCCCTGAAGCATCTTGTAAACGTGTGTCTCCTCCATCAATCTTTTTGCCAGCGTCTGGTTCAGCGGGGGAAGGCCAATGGCATAGTCCCTTAAGATCTCTACTCCTATCCCTCCCATACCAAAGAGAATGATGGAGCCGAAATCCCTGTCTTTTTTCGCCCCCAGAATAACCTCATAGTCTACATTCTTGACCATTTTCTGCACACTGGCGCCAAGGATACAAGCCTGAGGCGCCTTGGACTTGACACTCTTCATCATTTGTTCATAAGCTTCTTTCAATTCTTCATCGGAGTTGATGTTGAGTATCACTCCACCTACCTCCGTCTTGTGGGATATGTCCGGAGAAACTATTTTTAGGACGACAGGATAACCCATTTGTTTTGCTGTATGGATTGCTGTTTCAACATCTTCAGCTATTGAAGGGGCAGTTGTTGGAATATTATACCGTGATAGAAATCGTTTTGATTCTTGCTCGGAGAGCAGGGTCTTGCCTTCCTGCATCACGGCTGTCCTGACGAGGGCCTTCAAATCATCTTTGGGAGGGGCCTGATCTATGGCAAGTTCAGAAGGAGCCTCGTACAGCAATTCAAGATTCCTTTTGTATCGGTACATAAAGTGGTAAGTCTTGACGGCTTCCTCAGGAGTCTCGTAGGTTGGAATAGCGTGCTGAAGAAGGATCTTTCTCCCCTTTTCAACGTCCGATCCCCCGATCCAGGCAGCAAGGACAGGCTTCCAGACTTTCTCCGTTGGTTTCACCAATGTTTGGGCAAGTTCTTCAGGTTTTAGCATCGCCTGTGGCACACAGATCAAGAGTAGACCGTCGACGCCTGGATCCTTCAGACAGATATCGGTTGCCTTCACAAATCTTTCGATGGTGGCATCGCCCAGGAGGTCCACGGGATTAGCCTTTGACCAATATTTAGGAAGTATGAAATCAAGCGCTTTTACGCTTCCTGCTGAAAGAGGAGCGAGTCTTCCTCCAATCTTTATCAGGGCGTCAGTGGCCATGACCCCGGGCCCGCCAGCATTGGTAATCATTGCCAGCATGGGGCCATGGGGCAGATGCCTGGAATCGAGGATGGCTGCCGCATTAAAGAGGTCCTGAATGGTATCCACCCTGACCACTCCAACTCGCTTGAATGCCGCATCATAGACCTCATCATCACCCGCCATGGCTCCCGTATGGGAATGTGCAGCCTGGGCGCTCTCTGAGAATCTTCCGGACTTTACGACGACGATGGGTTTATTCCGGGCAAACCCCCTCGCTGCGCTCATAAATTTTTTCGCATTCCCGATCCCTTCCATGTACAGGATGATACTTTTTGTCTCTTCATCTTCGCCCAGAAAATCGATCAGGTCGCCAAAGTCCACATCAAGCATGGAGCCAAGGGACGCAAAAAAGCTGAAACCGATGTGGTTGTCCGTGGCCCAATCGAGGATCGCCTCTCCAAGAGCGCCGCTCTGGGAGATGAAACCGATCTTCCCCGGCTCCGGCTGGACTTTCGAAAACGTCGTATCGAGCCCAATTTTCGGTCTTATGATCCCCAGGCAGTTGGGCCCAATAATCCTCATATGGTATCTCTCCCGGATTTCTTTAATCGCTTTTTCTAATCGTTTGCCCTCCTCACCGATCTCTTTGAACCCTGCGGAGATGATCACAATTCCCTGAACCCCCTTTTTGCCGCATTCCTCGATAAGACCCGGTACCCCTGGCGCAGGCGTGGCGATCACCGCAAGATCAATATCCTCCGGTATGTTCGCTACAGCAGGAAAACAGGAGAACCCAAGGACTGCTTTTCTATTGGGATTTACTGGAAATATTTTCCCTCCCTTGAAGAGCATCAGATTCTCAAGGACCGCCCGCCCAACCGATCCTTCTTTCTCACTGGCGCCAATCAGAGCAACGGTCTTAGGATTGAACAGAGCCTTGGGCTCTCTAATCTCTTTCATGTGACATCCCTCTCTCTAACCCCACCCTGCCTCTCCTTAAATTAAGGGGAGGTTAGAAGGGGTTATGTTTTAGTGGCTATTCCACGACCACGGGAGGCTATAAGGCTTTTTCTATAAACTTGATCAGAATTACGCAACGTGCAACCATGATCGCTAAGCCAACCAAAGTTGTTAAGAAATCGGTTCCCTCTGCCATAGCTTATTCCTTTCTTTTGTTCAGCCCGATGCCGTTTCTCATTTCACCACTTTTCATCCCGACAACGATCATTACCAAAAGAACCATTATGGGCGATGTATCAATTCGTTCCCTATTTGATCTTCAACCTTGTCCGATCACTCGCTCGAAGATCAAGAATCACACCCCTTCCGGTTGGAAGATTTTCACGGTACCTTTGACACCGGTGAAGTCTCCGCAGGGGTTTTGCCCAACATCTTTCTGAGTTCCCCTCCTTGCACAACCTCCTCTTGGGAAAGGAGGTGGGCCAATTCATCTAACACTTTCCGGTGAGCGGACAGGATTCCTCGCACCCTTTGGTGAGCTTCCTCGATGACTCGGGTAACCTCATCGTCAATCTGGGCGGCTTTCTTTTCACTGTAGGTTTTGCTGGGAGTAAAACTTTCTGGTAGGAACATCGCCTGGCGAGGGCGCTCATAGGTCGCCAGCCCCAGGGAATCGCTCATGCTATATTCCGTGACCATGGCTCGGGCAATGTCTGTAGCCCGCTGCAAGTCGTTTTGAGCTCCTGTGGAGATCTCTCCGAAGACTTGCTCCTCCGCGACCCTACCTCCTAAAAGAACGGCTAACCGGTCCAGTAGCTCCGAACGGGTCATTAAATAGCGGTCCTCCGTGGGTTGTTGTTGGGTATATCCGAGAGCCGCGATGCCTCGGGGAATAATGGAGATTTTGGCCACCGGGTCGGCATGCTCTACAGATTCAGCCACAATCGCATGTCCAGATTCATGAAAGGCGACAATTTTCTTCTCCTGCGCATTCATCACCCGGTTCTTTTTCTCCAGACCCCCAACCACCCGGTCGATGGCCTCGTCGAAATCTGCCGCCTCTACCACTTCCTTATTTTTCCGGGCAGCCAACAGGGCAGCCTCATTGACGAGGTTAGCCAAGTCCGCTCCCACAAAGCCTGGGGTGCGGCCGGCGATCTTACGGAGATCCACATCAGCACTTAAAAGAACCCTCTTGAAATGGATTTTCAGAATGGCTTCTCGCCCATTGATATCCGGGCGGTCTACCAGGACCTGCCGATCAAACCGTCCCGGCCGCAACAAGGCAGGGTCCAGGATTTCCGGTCGATTGGTGGCCGCCATGATGATGACCCCTTTATTCGATTCGAACCCATCCATCTCCGCCAGGAGCTGGTTGAGGGTTTGCTCTTGTTCGT
Source organism: Thermodesulfobacteriota bacterium (assembly GCA_035319625.1). GTDB lineage: Bacteria > Desulfobacterota > BSN033 > BSN033 > UBA1163 > UBA1163. The sequence continues at coordinate 5,445 of DATHCH010000261.1, read as the reverse complement.
CATTCCTCCCATAGACATTTATTCCCCGGGCTTTCCCCAATGCATCCAGTTCATCGATGAAGATGATGCACGGGGCTTGGCGAGTAGCCTGAGAGAAAAGATCGCGAACGCGCGCCGCTCCCACGCCGACGAACATCTCCACAAACTCAGACCCGCTGATGCTGAAGAATGGTACTTTTGCCTCCCCGGCCACCGCTTTGGCCAAAAGCGTTTTGCCAGTTCCCGGTGGGCCAACCAGAAGCACCCCCTTGGGAATTCTCCCCCCTAATTTTTGGAATTTCCCCGGATTCCTCAAAAATTCCACTACTTCCTGGAGCTCTTCTTTGGCCTCATCAATTCCGGCCACATCGGCAAAAGTAACCTTGGTCTCATTCTCTGCAAAAAGCTTGGCTTTACTCTTGCTAAAAGACATGACTCCCATCCCCGGCCCCATTCTTTTCATGGCGAACCGCCAGATCAGAATCATAATGCCGATAGGGAGGACCCAGGAGAGGATATTGGTTAAGAATTTGCTCTCATAGCGTCCGGAATAATCGACCTTGTGTTCATCCAGTTCTTTCACCAGGCCGGGATCGTCCACCCGAATTGTAGTGAACTGCTGGCCCGGCTTCTTTTCTTTTCCTTTGAGCGTTCCAGTAATGTTTTGTGGGCCAATGGTTAATTTACTCACGTTGCCTTCAGCCAGGGCTTGTTTAAATTGGCCGTAAGGAATCGTCTCCACTTTTGGAGAAAGAAAGTATTGTTGCAGGTAGATAAACAAAAGGAAGGCGATCAGGAAATACCAGATGCTGAAATGAGCCTTAGGGGGCAAGGCGTCTTTCTTTTTCTGGGGGTCCTGGGGACCGAAGAAAGAACGAATCTTATCTTTTAAATCTTCCGTTGGCCTTTTGGTTTCATTAGATGGCATATTCTCCTCCCTCATAATGATTAAGTTTTCATGAAGAATCCTTATTGACCCCCTCCCCAAAACGCGCTATGGGGCATTTCCTCCCGAAGTAACATGATCAGTTGTACCCGGAGATTCTATACATAAAGGTCTCGCCATAGAAACCAACTTGCCAAACCAAATGTATTATTGCAACGCCTGACCCCAATTGATCTAAACGGATGCCTCTACAGGAATGTCGTAATTATGAATATAAAGAGGAAGCCCAAAGTTGCCGCTACTGCAATTTTTAGGATACTGTGCTCTTGGCTTTCCGGGAGAAGACCCGCAGCTCCCACATAAATGAACTCGCCGGCAAAAACCGCCAGCAGTATTGCAAGGCTATTTTGTGGGAATATTATGACTGAAGTGAGCAAAACCCCAAGCAGAGGCGTGAGACCATCCATAAAAAGAAAGAGCAATGCCTTTTTTTCTGACTGTCCCCCCTCGAGCATCAAGACCACCGTATTGATGCCGTCCGGCAGGTCGTGGATTATTATTGAAAGGGCCACTTGGATTCCAATGTGGAAGCTCACTTGAAACGCTATCCCCCATGGTCAAGCCATCCAAGAAGCTTAGCAGAATAAGGCTTCCTGCACCAATGGGCCCCATGACATGCCCCTCAGAAGCTATCCCCGTGACAGGATGGGCTGAGAAATACTTCTCCAGAAGTAAGAAAAATTGGAAGGATAGCACAACACATGCCATTATATGCTTAACCGGGATTCCGGATTTGTTTGCAATTTCCAAGCATTCGGGCAGTATTTCCATTAGCGCAACGGTTAGGAAGCTCCCTGCGGAAAAAGCAAATATAATCGAAAGCCTTTTCTTGAATTTTAAAATGATGAACCCGCCAAGGAGCGTCGACAAAAATGTTATCAAAGCCACTATGATTGCTGTGGGGTTCATTTCAGATACCAGCTTAATTATATTTTCCAAAATGTTAAAGATTATCCCTGACAGAAGAAAGCCTTTATCCCTTCACCTAATTCGTATCATGTAAGCTGCTGAATAAACTGCACCCGGAAATTCTATAGGCAAAGGTATCGCCGTAGAGACCACCTTGTCAAATCAAATTGTATTATTGCAACGCCTGGCCCTTTTAAGCAGACACGCACTCTAAGGTCAAATTCTAACTTTGAAAAGTTATCGAAACCTCCATTTTATAAAAATAGACCAGCGCCTTTTACGAAGGAATCCAGAGTCTAATCATTTCAACTCCGTCACGGGTAACTCCTCTGCCCACAGGTCGTAAACGTAATTGTAAAGTTCTACGCTCACCGATACCTTGTAGGGAGTGGGGTTGATGTCTCTTAGATGGTCCTCTCTCGTGCTCCGAAGTTGATTCAAAACGTAATCTCTGGTCTCATTTAGCGGGACTTCAGGCGAAACCCTCTTTCCATCCCAGACACAATGATGGAGTGGAATTACTCTGGAAGGGGTGACATAGACGCGCTTGATATGGTCGAACGGGTGGTGGCATAAGACGCGTTTTGACGGTTCCGGCGGCTTCTCTCCCACTCTGATCATCAGATCCAGCACGCCGTACCCGTCTTCACCGAAAAGACGGTATGCCTCCTTCCTCCCAGGTATGGTCATCTTGTCCAATTCCTGCGAAAGTTTGATCCGGGGAATACCCCTTACCTCAACCAGTTTGTAGATGCATCCCATTGCGGGCTGATCATCGCACGTCACAAGATGAGTGCCTATACCAAACGTGTCGATATCATGGCCCTGCTGCTTCAGAGAAATCAGGATGCTCTTATTAATCTCGTTGCTAGCAAGAATCAGACATTTTGCAAGGCTGGGGTCAGTCCTGACACTCATTTCATTGAGCATTCTCCTTGTTCCTCTCGAAAGGTACGAAAGGTCCCCGGAATCCAACCTTATCCCTATTGGCTTGTAGCCTAATTTGAGAAGCCCGAGCGCCACACAAACAAAGTTAGGAACGCCTGATTTCAAGGTATCGTAGGTATCCACAAGGGCTAGAAACTCTCTTGGAAAGGCCTGGGCATAGGCAATAAAGGATGCAAGCTCTCCTTCATTGGTGTGGTTGAAACCCAGCTCTGCCCGGATCTCTAAAACCTCTTTGACAAAATCGCGTACTTTTCCGTCTGCTCCAGCAAGCGTTCGATCTTTCAAATCCTCAACACCGATAAAGGACTGAACATAGGAGTGGGCATGGGTTCCCCGTATAGGTATACCAAAAAGATAGCCTGCAAGAACGTCGCTTGTCCCATCAAAGCCCCCCATATAGCTGTAACGGGAAGCGGAAACCCCGCCATCCGGGCCTTGTGCCCTTCGCAAACCAAATTCAATCAAGCCTTTGTCAAACCCCACAGCTAAGCGATATTTCGCCGCGTTGGTTGTCATTAAGCTTGGGTAATTGGTCAGCGTCAGCATGGGGGTCTCGATCAACTGAGCAACCGCTATCGGGCCTTCTACTCTCATCAAAGGCTCGCGAGGAAAAGAGATCGTCCCTTCCTTCAGGGCATAAATCTTCATTTTGGAACAGTCCACACTCTTGAGCCAGTCGAAAAAACCTCTCTCACATTGCGGCATCTGCTCCTTCAGATAAGCGATGTGATCATCCGCAAAATGAAAACTCTCAAACAGCCTGAGTTTCTCCTCGAGGCCGGCGTAAATGGCGAATTCTCCACGGAAAGGATTTTTTCGGAAAAAAAGGTCAAAGACAGCCTGCTCCTCGTGCACCCTCGCTTTCCAATAAGCATAAGCCATGGTTATCTGGTAGAAATCAGTCAACATAGGATTTACCAGTTGGTTCGTTAGCTTCATCTGTCATACTCCTTCTTGCACTTAAGACTATTCAGCCCAAGTTATGTCTTTTGTGTCTCCCATGTTACTTTCCTCTCCAAAGGAATTATTTGCTTATGATACCTCGATTTTCGCCCGGCCTCTTGTGTTCGGAAGGACCCGGCTAACATTCTGTTGCAATATACCCAACAACGAATATCTTCCAAAGGGGTAAAAATCGAAGATGGTCGCTCTTCAAATAATTCTTTTGTGCCTCTACCTCAACTCTCCTTATGTGGAGCCCGAATCGTGAGCACGGGACAGGGAGCGAGTCGCACTACTTTCTCTGCCACCGAGCCAAATACCATATGTCGCCAACCTGTCTGTCCGTGAGTGGCTATCACGATAAGATCCACTCTCTGCTCTTCACTCATCCGTACGATTTCATCGGCGGCTTCTCCGAGTACAACAATTTGACGAACATGCAGTTCTCTTGACACCTTTTATTCAGCTACTTCTTGGAGAGCGTTCTCGGCGGATGCTTCCATCTCCTGCAGAGGCAAAACGCTGGGTGCAAAATCCGGAGAAGCTTGCACAACCGGGGAAACGACATGGACGAGGCACAAGTCGGCAGAAAAATGCAAGGCTAATTCATTGGCCGCTTTTAGTGCCTCATATGATGCCTCGCTAAAATCGGTTGGATAAAGGATCTTCGTAAAAGGTAACATTCACATTTCTCCTTTCCCTTCTCGTAAAGGGTTTAGCTGTTGGATTTAACTCTCTTTCTATTCAATTTTGTTTTTCGATAGCCGCAATCTTATCCGCTTATCTTTAGTAAGGGTGTATAGCCAACCTTGCAGGAGTGGCACTTTCCTTGGCCTCCACATATACTTTTAATACCAAGCTGATGGGCGCTTTCCTAAAAGTGGCTTATCAGCACCACATTGACCTCTACGGCCCACCGGCTCAAAATCAACGGCACAAGTGTTCATTCTCTCCCGCTTTGTTTTTTTTCTTTCTCCATTTACGTCTGTATTCTATAAGGACAGGTTTTCCTGAGACTGCAGTGCCTACAGACTTCAGCTCGTGTCCACGTTCTCATTTGTGGGCCAATGCCAATGACCATGGAGGCTGATTTGCGGGGAACCATCACTCCTGAAGAAGTTAGGCTCACTCCAATCTCACGGGCCGGCACCATTTTCATCAGCTGCCACTGCTCCGTAATAGGCAGCCCAGGCATACCCGGGCTGATGGGACTGCTCGCTTGATAGCCTTTGGATAATGCCTTAGCCGTCATAAACTTACAGACTTCCTCAATGAGGGAATCTACTGCTGCGCTCCCGATGCCATCTAAGAGCAGACTTTCCAAGGGTTTGTTCCGGTCAAAGTATTTTGTTACCTGTTTTTCCAACTGGGGACCGATTGTGCAGACCACAGCGGCAAGCTCTTTGGCCTCCGGAAGGAGTGAAGGCAATAGCGGGCCATGCAGCACGATGTTACCCTGCAGGGACAATCGCCCGTGGCCCATCTCAGTGATAGGGTGGATTTCATAAGCTATCGCCGGCTCCAAGAGACGGTCTTTCTTCACGCGGGTAAGGAGTTCAAAAATTAAACTTTTTATCCCTGACCTGATCTTTGAATGCTTCCCAAATCCCTCCCGTCGCAACACTTCCGTGGTCTTCAATCTCAGGGGGATATCATGCATGACAGGCATGTCTTGTTCCCTCAGACCTTTACCACTGGCGAGACTCCAACATCAGGAAGGC
>DATHCH010000260.1:0-7258 GCA_035319625.1 Thermodesulfobacteriota bacterium | reverse complement strand
GCCAATCCGGAGATTCATTTCAAGACGACAGGTCCTGAAATCTGGGAGCAGACCAACGGCAAGATAGATGTCCTTGTTTCAGGTGTGGGCACAGGAGGGACCATCACGGGTGTGTCCCGGTATATTAAGGGAGAAAAGAAGAAAAAGATAATAAGCGTTGCTGTAGAGCCGGTAGAGAGTCCGGTGATTACACAGCGCCTTGCAGGGCAGGAGCTTAGGCCCGGGCCCCACAAGATCCAGGGGATCGGTGCTGGATTCATTCCAGACACTTTGGACCTATCCGTAGTGGATCGCGTGGAGCAGGTGACGAGCGAAGAGGCGATCGAACATGCAAGACGCCTTGCCCGCGAGGAAGGGATCCTTTCTGGGGTGAGTTGTGGTGCGGCGATTGCCGTCGCTCTGAGACTCGCAAGAAGCGGGGAGTTCAGCGGAAAGACGATCGTAGTGATCCTTCCTGATTCGGGCGAGCGTTATCTCAGCGGGCCGCTTTTTGAAGGAATTTTTGATGAGGCCGGTCTTCCAAGGATATAAGATAAAATCTCGGCGGATCCTGGTCTAAGACAATATCAATTTGAGTTAAGAAGAGGAGGTTACCATGGAAGAGATGAAGGGATGCGCTTTCACCAGGATTTTGGGCACCTCTTATGAGGATGCCATCTCAAGGGTCACGGTCGCTTTAAAGGAAGAAGGCTTCGGGGTCCTAACGGAGATCGATGTGAAGGAAACCTTAAAGAAGAAGTTGGGCGTCGATTTCAGGAAATATGTCATTCTTGGGGCTTGTAATCCCCCCTATGCCTATCGGACACTTCAGACGGATCTTGATGTGGGGCTCCTTCTACCGTGCAACGTGATTGTCTACGAGACGGATGACAAAAAAGCTTATGTTTCAGCTCTCAATCCAGTATCTGCTTTGCAAGTGATTAAGAATAGAGAGCTGCGGAAAATCGCGGAGGAAGTTTCCGAAAAGTTGAAAAGAGTTGTTGACAAGGTCGCTAAAAACCGATAGGTAAAAGACCTAAAAATCCTTCATGGGGGATGAACGGAGGCTAAAGCTTTGAGTCGCGCGAAAGGGGGATGTAACAATGGTTTGTGGTAGAGGACTTGTTTCAAGAAGGTTTTTGATTTCAGTTTTTATTTCCCTCGCTATCCTATTCAGCGCAGGGCAAGTTTTTCCGGCTGCATTGACTGAAGAGGAAAGAAATAATATTGCTGTCTATGAGAAGATGGCAGACGGGGTTGTCAACGTGACCAGCACTGCCATGCAGATGGATTTTTTCTTCAACGCCTTTCCAACCCAGGGATCTGGGTCGGGCTCCATCATCAATGCCAAAGGGTATATCTTGACCAACCATCATGTGGTGGCCGATGCCCAAAAATTGGAGGTGACCCTGGCAGATGGATCGAAGTGGCCTGCTAAACTGATTGGTTCAGATCCAGACAATGACCTGGCAGTGATTAAGATTGATGCTCCAAGAGAGAAGTTGAAGGTTATTCCAATGGGAGATTCAAAGAATTTAAGGATCGGGCAAAAAGTGCTTGCCATCGGGAACCCTTTTGGTCTGCAAAGGACATTGACGACAGGAATCATCAGTTCACTTGGCCGGACCATCCGGTCCGAAGTTGGGACATTAATAGAAGACGTGATTCAGACCGATGCGGCTATTAACCCGGGAAACTCCGGAGGCCCTCTTCTCAACTCCGATGGAGAAATCATCGGGATGAATAGTGCCATTATCAGTCCATCCGGTGGAAGTGTGGGGATTGGCTTTGCCATTCCCGTTAACACAGCTAAACGAGTGGTTCCAGACCTTCTCTCAAAGGGTTACGTAACCTATCCTTGGATTGGCGCAACCATTCAGTCTCTTATTCCTGAGATAGCGAAGTATCGCAAACTTAAAATAGAACGAGGGGCAATGATTGCGGAAGCGACAAAGGGTGGCCCTGCGGATAAGGCAGGTCTGCAAGGGGGCAATCAGAAGATTCAAGTCGGCAATATGATTGTGCTCGTGGGTGGAGATATCGTGGTGAAAGCGGATCAACATGATGTGAAAACGAATGATGAGTTGATCCATTACATTCGTGAGAAGAAACCGGGAGATACCATTCTCCTTAAAGTCTATCGAAACGGAAACTTCATTGATGTGAAGGTGACTCTCGGAGAAAGACCGAGAAGAAAGTAGAAATCCCGGAGGGAGTCATTGAATTTCACGAAAGAGTGATTATTTTTGGATCGAAAGAGAAATGGTAAAGCGAATGAGGCTGTATTTGGCTTTGTTTCTATCTGTTTTTCTTTTTGCTTGCGCTCCTATCATTTCGTGAAACGTGGGGAGGTAACCACCAGGAAGGAATTCTGCGTTATTAATTGCATGCCAGCGGTCTTTCCGGGTTTGCCTTCAACCCGCTGAAGGCTCTTGATATTTATTGCAGCTGGACGTAATCAAGAGGTAGCAAGAAGAAGGGAGGATTTAGAATGACCAAATGGGAATATCTCTATTTCACCGATGCCGACAAGGAGACTTCGACACTGCATCCCCCTGCACATAAAGAGAGACTCAACGAACTCGGAAAAGAGGGATGGGAATTGGTAAGCGTCGTTTTTGACCAAACGGGAAAAGTCCAAAAGTTATACTTCAAAAGGGAGACAAAGACTGGTTCCTAACGATCACTCCACGATTCTAACGCAATTCTGGCTTCCGAATTCGTTCGGAACACAGTCGCAGCAAGCAGGGTCATTTTCCCAGTTGCCGTCTTTGAGAAAGCGATATTCATATCTTCCTGGCTTCAAGGATACGATGGTCTTCCATATTCCTTTCTTGTCTTTCTTCATCGGGTTCGCGCCTGAATTCCAATGATTAAAGTCCCCTGCCAAGTAGACCTTCCGTGCGTTGGGTGCCAGGAATTCGAATTGAACTTTCTTTGTTTTATCCTTCCCTGCCATTCCTCTGCCTCCTTGAGTTTAAGAATTCTAGAACTGCTCTATAGGATATTGAGCTTGTCTTGAAAAGTAAATAGGGTGAATTCCGTATTTTTTACAAGAAAGTGCTGTAGTTTCGGTGCCCACTCTTTTGCGTAGGAGTGAAGATTTGACATGGGATCTGATGAGCAATAGATAAGGGATACTCCGAACTCAAAACCACCCACCCTTCTCCTTTATTTAGAGATTCTTATGACGGTCTATCATCGTACCATGGAATTTCTTAATGGATTCAGGGTAAATCAGTCATCTCTCTTATTTCCGCCCATTCCCACGCGATCATCGCTGCCCCATAGGCGCCGACCATCTGCGGGTCTTTCGGAACTTTTATCTCGCGCGCCAGTGCGTCATCCAAGAGATATTTAAGGCAAGGGTTCCTTGCCACACCTCCTGCAAAAACGATATCGGGTGTGGTTGAAACCCGCTTTAAGAGTGAAAGGGTTCGGTTCAAGATGGCCACATGAATACCATACGCAATGTCTTCTCTTTTCTGCCTCTTGGCCAGCAGGGATGTCACTTCGGATTGAGCGAAAACCGTGCACATGCTGTTAATCTGAATGTTCCCCTCCCCTTTGAGTGCTTCCGCACCGAACTCCTCCAGGTCGTAGCCCAGCGTCCTGGCAATGACTTCCAAAAACATACCTGTTCCCGCGGCGCACCGATCGTTCATCTCGAATTTGAAAACCCTTCCCTTTTCATCCAGGGCAATTGCCTTCGTATCCTGACCTCCAATATCCAGAATCGTTCGGCATCCCGGGAAAATCTCTTTCGCCCCCCGGGCAAAAGCCTTGATCTCCGTCACCGTGGGGACATCGAAGTGGGTCTCAAAGAAATGCCTTCCGTAACCCGTAGCCAGTGTCCGGTCAAAAGAGGTCTGGGCCATGAGCTTCTTACATTGTTCGAGAGGATCGTGAGTCGTGTCATCGATGAAGGAGGCGATGACTTCTCCCTCCTCCACGACGACCAATTTAATAGTTCTCGAACCGATGTCGATCCCTGCAGTCCGCACGTTAGCCCTTCACCATTTCGAGGAAAGCTTCGACGCGGGTTTTCAGCTGCCCCACATCCTCCATGCCATAGTCCGATTCGATCTTGAGAACCGGAATATGCTTTTGTTGAAGGGCCTTTTCGACCCTGTAAGACTCCACCGAATAAGGCGTACAGAACTGAATGCTGTAATGGATCACCCCGTCCGCCTTAGAATCCCGGGCAAGATCGAGAATATGTTCTGTCCTCTCCTCATTCGGAGTAAAACAGGCGCAATCGATCTTCATATACCGGTCCACAAGGGCGTCGATCATCTCATCCAAAGTCTTTCCATTCTCTTGCACGAGATCCCTTGTGCTTCGTTCCCCGACGCAGGACTCTTCAGCGACGACAATGGCTCCGCTCGTTTCAACAACATAGGAAATTTTCCAGTTGGGAAGGGCCATGGGAGATCCTGAAATGAGGATTCGTGGCGTGCCGTTCTTCGTGACCCCCATCCCGTTTCTGACACGCTCCTCAAGTTCATCACAGAGAGTTTCGATGTTTCTGGTGAATCGAAGGGGATTATCGTAGAAAGCGATTTGATTGACCAGCAGGGCATCCAATCCAGATATAGGAGGAGGAAGGGCTCTTCTGATTTGACCCAGTCGTTGAAGGGCTCTGCGTTTCTCATTAGCGATCTTAATCCCCTGTCTCAGGTTTTCCGGGGTGACCTTTCGGCCCGCGACTTGCTCAACCCTCTTCTTGAATTGAAGTATCTCCCCTTTCCAGAGGGCCCGGTCTCGCTCGGTTTTCATGTGGGGGATTTCCATAACATAGGTCTCTTTGTAATCGTTTAGGATCTCATAGGCTTTCTTCTTTCCGTCACAGGTGGTTTCTCCCACGACCAGATCGCTCGCCTGGATGTAGGGACATAGGCCCGCGAGCTTGAATCCCATAAAGGATTTGATCAATGCGCACGTGTTTCGGGGGAGGACTTTCTCCGCCTCATCAATTCCGATCTCAGCCCCGGCGCAAAGGCCCACACATGTTCCCCCAACCGCCAAGATCAATTCTTCGGGGACGTAGACACAGAATGTCCCGATCACTTTGTTCCCTTTCCTTTTCTCTTCCATCAATTCCTCTATGCGAAGCCCATGAGCCTCTGAAATCACAAAATCAAGATATTGCATAGCCTTGGGTCGATTTTCCTGGGACATATAGATGTCTTTGTAGGCATTCCCAAGAACAGCCAGGAGCTGATCATGACCTTCTAAATTCAAACCCAAATCCTTCCACATCGGACGATAATCTTTCTTTTCCATGGTTTCTCCTTTCATGATGACTCTAAATCAGCTTGTTTTCTAAATTGAGGCGGATTCTCCTGCCTGCCCGCGGGCGAGTATGCCATAAGATCTGGATGGCGATTGATCGAGGGATGGGGGAGAGTGAACTTGGGTTAGAGGAAAGGGCTCCTTGAGGTTACCGACAAGGTTTTGAGATAGGTGATTCAAGAAGATGAGAGCCTGCTGTCCAACCAACCCGTTCGTCTCCCGGCCCGTTTAAAGGTATCTGCCCAAAACTATGGGCACTCAGGAGCCCCTTTCATGGGCGGTATCCAAAAATCCAAGCATAGTTCATCGGCTCTCACCTCCCTTGGCAGAAAAAAATGGAAACATAAACATGCTAATCTGACGATCCTTATATGTCAAATCGGAAATTTCGATAATGATCCACAACATTATTTGTTTTTCCAATTGATGAAATCTATTTCAGGCTTCTGGAAAAAACATGGCCTATGATTGGGCGAATGAGGGCTACGGGGGGGTGATTTGAAGCGGCTTCAGCAAGAATATGAGATAGCGATAAAGGTTAAGTGATTCCTGATGTGATTGAAATAGATCATCGCTTAGTGTTGATCTTTATCCCTTTCCAACGCGTCTTGCGAGGAAGGCTCGGATCCTTTATCTCTATATTCTTCTATGGCCAGCTTCAGAGCGTGGGCAGCCAGTTTGAAACAAGGGATTTTCTCTTCGGGCAGCTGAGAAAGAATCTCTTCCAAGATTTCTTCAGATATCTTTAGAGCCTCATCCAAAGTAGATCCTTTAACCCTTTCCGCGAGGATCGAACTGGCCGCGATCGCTGCCCCGCAGCCAAAGGTCTTGAATGTCACTTCTGAGATCTTATTCCCATGGCATTTGATGAACATCTGCATGATGTCGCCGCAGGAAACATTGCAGGCTGTGCCTACTCCATCAGGATTTAAGATCTCACCCACATTCTTGGGATCTCGAAAATGTTCCAGCAAATATGCCGGGTACTTTGCCATTTCTTCAACCTACAAAAAAAACGCTTCTTCAGATCAGCTCAATCTCTTCAAGATAGATGGCCTCTTTTCGGATGCGAAAGGCTTTCACCATCGGCTCATCCTTTTCTTTCAGAGAGATAATGATCGAGGGCATTTCCGGGTCGACAGTCTTTTGAACATCCATTTCAGAAGGGAAGGGGATGGTATGAGGATGGGAGTGATAGATGGCGACCATATCCATCGAATTTTTCTCCATCTCCTCAAAGGTATTCAACTGCTCCTGAGGATCCATCAGGAATTGAACGGAGCTATTTTCCATATTCTTGATTTCGAAACATTCCTGAACAGTTGTATCTTTCCCTCCAAGAATCCCACAACACTCAACAGGGTCTTCTCTCCGCGCATGGTCAATCATCTTCTGATAAATTTTCCTTGGAATCCGAATCACCCATTGGCTCCAAAACCTTAAAAGATTAGTGTGAGAGTGAACCACTTCGTCAATTGATAAGCCTGATCCATGTTGATTTTTGGGATTTCTTTGTTGGCCTCATCTGCCTTGAACTTCGGTTAATCTAAAGTTCTTATGGAATTTTGGAGTGGTGCCGCGTCCTTCCCCGATTCAACTTTGGGAAACCCGATGTCACGGGCGCGATGAAGAATCTGACGGTGGAGATTGCGGGTCTCTACATGATCCCAGTCCGCCAACGAGACCGTTCCTGCCTCTACAGCGGCTAAGTACATAGCCTCAGGAGAGCACAGACCTCCGGTCCCTATGATAAAGACCGCGCACGCTCTTTCTGGCCTCTTCCCCCGATTCCCATGCGCGGGGTCGGAAAAGGAGTTGATTTTATATACCACAATGTGGTATACTTTGTCAAAATATTTTTCTGCTCTTCGGCAAGGAGGATAGGCCCATGGACGATCAAGAGTTCTCCTCATTTCGCCAGAAACTTGAAAAGACGCAGAAACAGATGGCAGAGCTTCTGGGAACTTCTCTCAAGACCATTCAG
>DATHCH010000259.1:0-19399 GCA_035319625.1 Thermodesulfobacteriota bacterium | reverse complement strand
GAAAAATATCAGATTCCCGTCATCCTCCGTCCTGTGTTGAGGGTCTCCCATGCCCAGCAGACGATCACTTTTAACCCGATTCTCAAAATCGAAAGGAAAGCCGACTTTCCACACAACCCACTGCGATGGAGTGCAACGCCCCGATATCGATTCGTCCTCCATAAAGAGCTCAACGCGAAGCTTGAAAAAATTGCAGAAGAGCTGAGCTCCATGACCTCTCTCAATTTCATTGAGAATGACCGGGAGAAGGCGGTTTTGGGAATCATCGCTGGTGGCATTGGTCACGCCATCGCACGGGATGTTCTTACGGAACTGGACCTACAGAAAGAGATCCCCATCCTCAAGATAGGAACTCCCTTTCCTTTTCCAACGGAGGTGGTGGAGGCATTCATCCAGAAATGCGCTCATGTCCTGATCCTCGAAGAAACGGAACCCGTGATCGAGCTTCAAATACGGGACAAGTCGAAAATCACCGGAAGATTGGATGGAAGAATTCCCAACGAAGGAGAAATGCTTCCCGAAGTCATCACCCAGGTGATCTCTGATCTGTGTAAAAAGTTCTCCATTCCCGTAGGGGAAGCCCCTTCTTCCGCACCCCTTGAGAAGTTGGTGGCCGGGCTTGGCTTGTCCATTCGTCGACCAACCCTTTGTTCAGGATGCCCCCACCGGTCTTCTTTTTATGCGCTTAAGAAAGCCTTCCCTAATGGGATTTTCCCCAGTGATATTGGTTGTTATACCCTAGGAATGAACATGGAGTCAGTGGATACCTGCCACGACATGGGAGCGGCCATCACCTTTGCGAGTGGTCTCTACCAGGCTTACCATCAGGATGGCAAAGACGTCCCTATCATTGCCACCATCGGAGATTCGACTTTCTATCATTCCGGCGCTCCAGGCCTCCTGAATGCTGTTTATAATGGAGCCAAATTCGTTCTCGTCATCCTCGACAATTCCATTACGGCGATGACGGGTATGCAACCCACTCCGGAATCTGGAAGGACAGCCGATGATCATCCCGGTAAATCCCTATCCCTTGAAGAGCTGGTGAAGGGATGCGGTGTCAAATACCTCCGGGTGGTCAACCCTTATGATATCAAGGGGATGATCCAGGAAACCGAAAAAGCTTACCAATATACTCAGCAACGAGATGGTGGAATGGCGGTTCTCATTGCCCGCTACCCCTGCGTCATCTATCAAAAAGAGCAGCTCAAGGTGAATCCTGTCAAGGTGGAAATCCGTCATACGCCTCCACCAGAAAAGGGGCTTCCACAGGTAAAAAGCGGCGAGATGGACCAATCCCTTTTACCCGTGTTTCAAGTTGAGGCTTGTTATGAATGCGGCACTTGCATGATCCAGTGCCCTGAGGGAGCGATTTCCAAAACAGAGAGTGGCTATGTTATAGACTACAACAAATGTACAGGCTGTCGCGTTTGTGTCCAGGAGTGCCCAACCTCAGCGATCGATATGCCAGCCGTCGGTGCCTGTATTGGTTGCGGGTACTGTCTCAAACGATTCGAATGCCCCTCCTTGATAAGAGGAGAGGACGGCCGGGTGAACATCGATCGACTAACCTGTGTGGACTGCGGTCTCTGCGTGCAGGTCTGTGGCCAGGAAGGAATTATCAAGGCCAGTTGATTTTAGATTTGGTTTTTCTTGAAATGGTGTGCTGAGAAATACTAAATTCGAAGCACTAAATCCGGGCGAAGCATCCCGAAGGGATCAATTCGAAACAAGCACGAATTCTCAAAATCCAAATGATCCAAACGAAAACATTTTGAATTTTGAAAATTGGAAATTCGGATTTGTTTCGGATTTCGATATTCGGATTTCGGATTTGGCCAAAGGGTATCAGGATGAACATCCAGATGATTATTTCGGGAGTGGGCGGACAGGGCGTTCTCCTCGTGACACGGATCTTTTCTGCTTTTGCCCTTCGTGAAGGCTATCCGCTCATTGGTTCGGAAGACCACGGGATGAGCCAACGGGGAGGGTCGGTGATGACCCATTTGAAAATTGGAAGTTTCAATAGTGCCCTTGTCAAGAAGGGGAGTGCCGACATCCTCTTATCCCTTGAGAAGAACGAAGCCTATAAAACCCTTGCTTATCTCAGGCCATCGTTGAATGGCCGAGAAGGCGGTATTTGTTTTATCAATGCCTCAGACCCGAACTATATGAACCAGGAAATCACGGCATACCTGAAGGAGAAAGGGATCGAGACATATGTGGTTGGAGCGGATCAATTAGCAAGGGAAATGGGATCGCCTCAATCGGCCAATATTGCCCTCATCGGTTTTGCCACGTCCCACCCCAGGTTTCCTTTTCCCCATGATAAACTCAGGGACGCTATCGAACGGGTAACACCCCAAAAATTTCGAGAAGTAAGTCTCAAGATATTTGAGGAAGGGTTCTTAGAAGGTCGAAAATCGATTAAGCCATAACTTTTGTTGCCACTCCCTTTTACACTCCCTCCCAATTTTGCATACCAACACCACGCTCTACACGCGGCATGCTTTTTATCGACGTAACATGTCATAGGGCCAAACTTTTTTATGGATGACAGCCTTCTTAGGACTAATCTCTTTCTGAGGAGTTGACTGAATAATGGAAGCAATTCAAATCGTGCTTCAATGACTCTTGACTTTACCACTTGCCTGATCACTCAATCGCTTATTGACTCAACGCCCGAATTACCGGCCGACTCTTTTATGAGAACCGCCCCCAGACTCTAACCTACCTGTTCTTCTTCTCCTTCTTCAACTTTCTCTTCTCTTTGAGGCTCAGCTACGGCGCCTTCTTGCTTTCCTCGACCCCCTTGCTTTTCTCTTTTATAACACCCTCTTCTCCAATTTCTGTTTCTTATCGTTACGCTCTATGCCCATAGCAGTGAGCACTGGGGAAAAGTGTCAATTTTCACCTACGTCCCGGTGTTCTTCGATCCTCTTCTGAAGGATACGGAAGGTCTCTTCGTAGATCCGTTCTCGGGGACCGATGGCAACGAGTTCTATCTGCCCGGGGTCCTTAACCCTATAGATAATTCTGAAAGAACTGACTCGAAAACTTCTCAACCCTGAAAGTTCATCTGAGAGAGCTTTACCAGAATGAGGGTTAGCTAAAATCATCGTTAACGACGCTTTCACCTTCTTCTTCAGCATGGGATGCATCGTTCTGATCAGTTCCTTAACGTCCTTTGGAACAACCAATTTGTGCATGGGTCGCCGTTCTCCCATTAGCGGGTTGCTAAAGTAATTCTTTCTCAGGCTGCTCAAAAATGCCCAGATGCAAGGCTCCTGATATCCCGAAGAATGAGGCGTACCCGGATGTACGCCGCAATGATGAGGGATGAAGGCAACGCAGCAGATGGGTCGTTTTTCAGCAGCCGGTTAGCGGAACAATTCATCGAGGGTATACAACTTTGTTCTCTTCATTTTTAGCGCCCTCAGGCCCTTCTTTATCTCTTTCATCATGGCTGAATCCGATCGAACAGCGATCGTTTCCTTCAGATTTTCAAACCCTTCAGGACTGACTAACACAGCGGCTGGCCGCCCGTTTTTAGTGATCACAATCTCTTCATCGGTCGTGTTGACAGCATCGATCAATCCGCTCAGTTTCATTTTAGCTTCGGACACAGATAAGGCTTTCATAAACTCGACCTCCATTTAGGTTGACCCGAATTCAGACTATTTTAACAAGAAGGGACAACGATGTCAAACGTTTCGTTAAAATGGTGTCTCCTGGGGTGAAAATTATTTCTTTTGTGCGCTTGACAGCGCACGTTGCCGGCAGACCATGAACCTAACATGGTTCAGGGCAGTCAGGTGCCTTGCTCTTTACTCTTAACTTTACTAATTCATTGAATGACTCTCGACTTTGCCGCTTGCTTGATCACTCAATAGTTTATTGACTCACCGCCCGAATTACCGGCCAACTGTTTTATGGATGACAGGTAGACGTCCTAAATTATTCATTGATCGGCAGGGTATGGATTCGGAGACGGGTCTGCTCAAACACTACGATACTCCCCTGCTCCAGTGCCTCCTGGATCATCGGGAGATTTGACAACAAGAGGGCAATTTGTTTTTCTGGTCGGCGATCTGATCCCCTTCTGAAAAGAATGACGGATGGCTCGGTCTTTCCCCATAATGCCAGGAAAGCCCCAAAATCGGCATCCGACGATATCAATATCCGTTTTTCAGTCTCAGCAAGTGCGAAAATTTCTTCATCTTGAGCCCTTTGCAATCCATAATCTCGGATATGTAACGCATCGTGACCAGCTCGTCTTAAGCCCTCAGCCACCAATGGAGATAGGGCATTGTCCACAAGGAACTTCATGATCCAGTCACCAGTGGGAGTTCCCGCTCTCGCACCGCCTCGGCAGCATACCGGAGGCCTTCTTGGAGATCTTCAGGCTCGAGATCTGGATATGCCCTCAGAATCTGTTCCTCTGTCATACCATCTGCTATCATCCCCACCACTGTGGCCACTGGAATGCGTAATCCGCGGATACAGGGCACGCCTCCCATCTGGTTGGGATTGATTGTGATCCGTTTGAATTTCATCTAATGAACCTCCCAGAATTTCAACTAAGTCTAAATAAGTCGCCTTTTTATGAAACTCTTTCAAATCATTATACACGAAATCTTTTATCTTCAAAAGAGAATAAATACAAACCGATCCCAAGCTCTTTGCCCTTTCGCTATGCTTCAGGGCAGGGCCAACTTTTTTAGGGATGAGCTAAATCCCTTTTAAGATTCTTATAATTTTATGGACGTCCCCCTTGATTTACGAAATCCTCTTACAATAGGTCTGTTTCTTAAATAACTTAACTACGTGCGTCGGGGTCCGCTTCCTCTCTTCCCCTGCTTCCGAGAGACTCTATATTCAATCTCGGGTTCCCGAACCTCGATCTCCTCAGCAGGAATACGTACCACTTTGCCGTTGCGCCAGATGGCAATCGCGATTCCGTTGCGGCGATGTTCGGCGATCGCCTCAGCCACAGCCTTCCGAAGAGCCTCCTCAGCTCGATACGCAAGAGGAGGAAGTGACCTCCTCGTCTTCTTCATCGCCCCTCCTTCTGTTTTAATAAAGTCTCAAAGAGATCCGGATCAAGTATTTCGATCTTCCCTGATTCCTCAAAAGCAATCATTTTAGGGACATCCCTTGAATTATCAAAGATTGTCCACGAGTCCGCCAAAGGTTTGTAGAAGCGGAGAAAATTGGGCAAGCTTCTGCCGAAACGACGGCGGACAGTGGTCTCTGGAATCGGATGCCCTCTATTTTGTACGCGGAGCTGAATACGTTCGAGCGCCAGCTCAATATGGCTAATCCAGAGAAAAAAAATATAGATAAGGTATCCTCCTTTTTTCATCTCCTGCAGAAGTTTTACGTATGTTTTTCCTGAGAGGGTGGATTCAAACCCAAAATCCAGGCCGCGCTCAGCTAAAGAATGAATTTGCTCCAGCATGAGTCTGCCTGCGTGGATGGCCGCTCTTTCAGGAACGAATGGAGATAACCCCGTTGCAATCAGATCAGCATTCACAAACTCCAGACATTCCACATACTGTGGAAGAAACTTGCGAGCAAAGGTCGTCTTCCCTGCTCCATTAGGACCTGCAATGATGTATAGGTTTAGCCTTCGACTTGTTTTCTTCAAGGGATTCCCTCATTCAATGACCTTTCTTTGTTTGAGCTTTCAGCCTCGAATTTTACGCCATGCGCTTTGCGCTCTGCGTTATGCATGTATTTGAAAACGGCCAATTTTTTTAATGACTCTCGACTTTAGCACTTGTCTGATCACTCAATAGCGTATTGACTCAAGGCCCGAATTACCGCCCAACTTTTTTACGGATGACACTGCGTCTGCCTATCTTTCCTTAATTCACATTTCAGAACCTGACACCGGAGCTATCCATTTGGATATCTTATGAAAGCTGATCGATCTTTTCCGGCTTTCGAGATTTGAATTCTTTCAAACTCTTGCGGTAGGTTTCGAGAGGGAAAGGTTTCTTCTCCTTAAGTGTCTGGAAAATAAACTTGACCAGGATCACAGTGAGAAGATGAATGGCCTCATGTCGGCTGCACTTCTTCCGTAACATGCCATTGTAGAATTGATAGGCCTCGATGGGATCGCGATCCTCAACCTGCTTCTCCGCGATGGCGTGTAACATTACATGCAAAAAGGGGTTCACCTCGCTCTCGGGATTGTATTCGTGGTCGGCCATGGCATCAGCAAATTCAAATTGATTGAAATACTCGTCGGAATGCTCCAGCATGATCTTACCAAGACGATGTTCCTCTTGGTCTAAACCCTGCAACTCACCATTCTGAGCCTTTTTCCAGATTTCATAGAAATGTTTGCGATTTATCTCTCGAAACATTTTAAATTCAGAATCATTCATTTCATTCTCCAGCCGTTCCCAAAGAACTTGACTGGCCGGTGGCGTGTGCCGGCGGGCATACAAAATAACATGAATTATACCGCTCCGGGAAGCACTCCTTTGGGTGCTTCCAAAAGTCAGTCAGGAAGTTTGCGATTCTCTCCGACCGATTCACAAATCTCTCTTAACGGCCTGAACCATGGCGAAGTCGTATCGACTTCGTAATAGACCCTCGCATTTGTCTCTCGCTTCTTCAGAATGCCCAACCCCAAAAGGTTCTCCAGCTCTCTCTGAACCGCTTGAAGAGACAGTCCCGTCTCATACATGATCTCCCGCTGATAGAACGCTCGATGAGGATGGCTTAAAACCAGGGTTAGGATTCTTGGTCTTGAGGTGGATCCAAAGAGTTTAACAATCATCTTTTCATTATGATCTGTTTTCTTCATCGGCATTGATGTTTATTATATGCTGACTGAAAAATTCAGTCAACGCCTTAGCAGAGGAGGAATGACCGGTGTTCAAATATAAGCGCCTAACTCAAAGATTCGATCAACACATTTTCACTCTCATCTTCGAGCGACGAGAAGGGGCATGATGCCGAATACGCCGAGCATCAGATAGTAGACCGTCCCCGACACGGGGTCTCGGTTTGCAAGGTACTCCCTGATTGATAAACCCCGAAGTCAGAGCACAAGCGTAAATTCTGCGACCAGCAAGAGGCCGAGCGCAATGCAACCCATACCAAGGCGGCGAGATGGTATGGACGGCACAGCGAGACGCCGAACTGTCCACCACGCTGCGACCACCGTGACCACGAACATGATGGGCGTTTCCATTAGCTCAGCCATTCTCGTGCCGAAACGCGGGGCGGCCCACAGGGTACGAATTGATCCAAGTACGAAGCCCGCTCCGAAGACGATCACGAAATAGAGGTTCATTATCCCACCCACCATCGATGAGCTTTGGAAGAACATATTTTCGGCAGGTATCCGCTTCGGTGATCATAATCTAATTTCTTGTCTGAAAAGGCATTGCTGTTGTGCCTACACTATTTACTATTCCCCTCACCTTTCAATTGTTCCGGAGTGCGCTCCTGTAACCACAGCTTGCATATATTTTTCCACCCGATGCGACGCCATCTTCAGACAGCAAAGAGCAGAGCGCATAGAGCATAGCGTAGATACTCAAGCCATCTTTTTGGGCCGCTCTTAAATCTTCAAGAGATGCAATCGCTGGCATGGGCTACTCCTCTAATTCCGTGTCGCGTGATCCCCTCAACTCACCGGGCCCGAAGACGGCGTGAATCGTATCGCATAGAGCATGGTGTGGGGCCCAAGGAGATTAGCTGGCCTTTTTGAGCACTCGAAGTTCCTTTCTTACCGCCTCTTTAACAATATCCTGAATTGGACGCCTATCCTGTTTGATGTAGTTCCGCAAGGCCTGGTTTATGGTCGTCTGGTATCCCCGACCTTCACGCTCAGCCTCATCCCTGAACCACTCCAGTATATCCGTATCAATAAAGATCGTAATCCTGGTTTTGCCTTTGTGGGTGATAACCGATCCGCGCTTGCCTTTGCGGAAGTCATATTCCTCCAACATCTCATTCTTTTTGCTCATAAATCCTCCGTCCTTTTGGCGTTGCCCTCCGGGCCGAAATCAATCTGATTTCTTCCTCACCGGAATAAGCGTAAACAACGACAAGTACTCTTCCCAGAACATCTGACCCTACGGTTACAAAGCGCTGTTCGCCGTGCCGGGTATCTTCAATTGTTACTGCCATCGGGTCATCGAGCACTGTGGCACCGTGCGAGAATTCAATGCCGTGATTCCGTATGTTTGTTGCACCCTTCTTGATGTCCCAAACAATGTTCATAGTATATGTATTTTATATGTATTTGTCAAGTTGTAAGAATCATATTCTTGAGGTTCCAAATTGGCGCCTCAAGATCATTTTCAAGGTGGCCGCAATTTGCGACCGGGCAGACTTTCTATTTGACATCGCAGATTGCGATGTCATTCATCTCACGCAAAACAAAAAACACCATTTCATTAATACCGTGATTCGTGAGTCGTGATTCGTGAAATTCGTGAGAGTTAAAACAAAAAAGCCCATCCCATTAACACCGTGATTCGTGGTTCGTGAATCGTGTCTGTCTCCAATAGATAACCCTGTCAAAAATATTATTACCCCCTTTTTTAGCCTCTTTTAGAGGTAATACCCTTTCTTCGCCATGGAGCGCCCGGCCCCCGACCTAAACACTCCACCTGTCCCGACTTTTGAAAATCCCTTAACACCTTTCGTATCATATCCCTGCTGATGTTATGGAGAAACGCTCACCGCCCTTTCCGCCCTTTAACTCCCCTTGAGGATTTGTAGGGTACATGCGGTTCTTCGACCAAAAATCCTATGGGTCGTCTCTTAGTTTCTGGTGTTTTCATTAGCTCACGGATAGCATCGAAAACTATTTTGAACTGGGCATCGTACTTCTTCTCCAATGCGTCAAGTTTACGAGCCAATTCTGCATGGGATGCAAGTATCCTTCGAAGACGAATGAATGCTCGCATGATCTCGATATTAACATTAATTGCTCTCTCGCTGTTTAATACGCTCGAAAGCATTGCTACACCTTGTTCTGTAAAGGCATAAGGGAGTGAGCCGCCGAAATACTTTTTATGTGGTATCACAATTTGTGATACCAGCTGTTCTGTCTCAGAGGTATTAAGCTGAAACATAAAATCTTCAGGAAACCTGCTGATATTTCTCTTGACTGCCTGATTTAACACCCTTGTTTCAACCTCATAGAGTTCAGCCAAATGCGTACTGAGCATCACCTTATGTCCGCGAATCAACAGAATTCTCCGCTCAATAATCTCTAAGGGGATGAGTGCCTTCATTTAACCACCTCGAGGATATCACAAATTGTGATCACCTTGGCTTACCAAGTATCTAAGCCCACACCGGATAAACAAAAAGCCCATCTCTTTTGAGAACAGGCTTAAGTTCGATCACACAATCCTTCAATATCGAATCCCCCACCGGATTTTGCCCCACTATATCAAAAAAACAACATTATGACAATGAAAAGGTTTCAGCCATTTGAACAACCCAGCCGGAGAAAGATAAATTCTCACAGAGGATATAGATCTTCCCGTAACTTTCGGTTTTTAAAGGTGCGCTAAGATTTAGGAAGGTCAAGCGTAGAGAAGTAAATGGGATAATTGAAGAATGGAATGATGGGTAAAATCCCGATACTCCACTATTCCAAACTTGCAACATTCCATTATTTTGGGTTGGCTTTTTCCTTTAGTGCCGCTAACACCTTTTCTGGGGTCATGGGAAGATCTTTCATTCTCACCCCCACGGCATCGTAAATGGCATTGGCGATGGCGGGTGCCGTTGGGACCAAACCCGGTTCACCGATCCCCTTCGCACCAAAGGGGCCGAAGGGATCGTTCGTTTCGATCACAATCGTTTCAATATTCGGAACATCCTTGGCTGTGAGCATCTTGTAGTCAAGGAAGTTTGGATTCATCACCTTCCCGTCTTTCAGGATGAGCCTTTCGGTCAAGGCATAACCTATTCCCATGGTCGCCCCGCCATAAACCTGACCTTCCAAGAGCATGGGATTAATGGCCCTGCCTACATCGTGTGCGGCAATGTATTTCAGGATCTTCACTTGACCGGTCTCCTTATCCACTTCGACCTCTGCGCCGTGCGTTCCGTAGGCGTAGGTCACGGAAAGATTTCCTTTAAATTCTCTGTCTAAATTTTCATTGGCAGGGTCATAGAAATGCTCCGCCATCAGCATGCTTCCGCCAGCCGTGTAATGGGCAGCTCTCAGTACCTTTCCAAGAGGAGATTTCTTCTCAGGATCTTTCTTTGAGAAGACGATTCGATCCCGAATATCCAAATTCTCCGGACTTTCACCCAATGACTTGGCGGCCACCTCGAGGAGTTGGTCCTTTACTTTTTTCGCTGCACCTTTTGCAGAATTTCCAGCCACAAAGGTTGTTCGACTGGCATGGGCTCCAACATCCCAGGGGCAGATATCCGTATCGGTATGGGTCACCACCACATCTTCTACCTTGACTCCAAGCTCCTCAGCGACGATTTGTGCGATGACGGTATCCGAGCCCTGTCCCATATCCGTGGCACCGGTGATGACATTGACGGTTCCAAAATCATCCACCTTAATGATCGTTCCACAACCGTCCGATTTATAGACTCGGGCGCCTCCACCGACATGGATCATCGAGGCCATTCCGATTCCTCTTCCGTCCCTTTTCCCTCGATTCTGTCGCCAATCCAACTTTTGTGCCACCGCATCAATACACTCCCTTAGACCGCAGGTATGGATCTTGAAATTCTGTGGCGTCACTTCACCGGGTGTGTTGGCATTTCTCATTCTGAAGTCGAGAGGATCGATCCCGGCCATCTCCGCCAAGATGTCAATCTGGGAATCGATGGCAAAAGTAGCTTGTGGATTTCCATAGCCTCTCATGGCTTGGGAATAGGTGTTATTGGTGTAAACACATTTGGCGATGTACCGGACATTGGGGACTTTATAAAGAGAGGAGATAGGCATCATCATGACCGACGGTGTCGTCGCCCCCCAAGAGGTGTAAGCCCCATTGTCGAGGATCATCCGGATATCCCTAAAAGTAAGTGTCCCATCCTTAGTGCAACCCTGGGTGATGTCAATAATGGCCGGTTGCCTTGGGGAGGTGGCAGAAAACTCTTCTTCACGGTTGAAGAGGATCTTAACAGGTTTCCTTGCCTTATGCGCGAGCAAGATGGCAATGTACTCGAAGGCGTAGGTATCCAGTTTGCTTCCAAATCCTCCAGCGATCATTGTTTTGATCACTCGAACCTTTTTATCCTTCAAGCCCATGGCGGCGAGGGCTTCCATGTAATCTCTCTGGGCCAGGGATGGAATCTGGGTGATGCTGTATATCGTGAGATTGTTTTTCAAGTCGAATTGAGCCAAACATCCACTCGTTCCCAAACAGCAGTGAGCGACCCAGGTCACCTTGAAACGGTCTTCCGCAACATAGGCAGAGTTTTTTCTTGCCTCCTCCACATCTCCCGCAATAAGTCTCCAGGGAAGATTGAGGACATTGGTCGGTTTTTTCTCCTTACCGCCTACATGTTCCTCATGGATGAGGGGAGCGCCTTCTTTCATGGCCTCTTCAGGGTCGAAGAGGGCAGGAAGAATTTCATATTCAACCTTGATGAGCTGAAGCGCTTCTTCAGCAATATCAGGGTCTGTGGCAGCCACGGCAGCAACCTCATCCCTCATGGAGCAGACTTTTTTGGCCTTGAGCGGAGCATTGTCTTTATAAACGCCAAATTTGATGGGAGGGATGCTGTAACCTGTTAAAACAGCCTTCACGCCAGGAAGTTTCTCTGCCCTGGAGGTATCAATTTTTACGATCTTCGCATGGGGATGGGCGCTGTAGAGGATTTTCCCATGAAGCATCCCCGGAACCTTTAGATCGTGAATATAGATCGCCTTCCCCGTGACTTTTTCCTCTGCGTCCAATTTTGGGATTCGTTTCCCAACATTGATAAACTCTTCCATGATGACCTCCGTTTCTCAAATCCGAAATCCGAATATCGGGCGAAGCGTCCGTATCGGACCAATCCGAAACAAGCCCAAATGACCAAATTCCCAAAACATTATTCACTCTTCCTTAAAATAGATCCGAAAATATTCATGAGCTCCGAAGCTTCATTTTCCAAAATCTTTCGCTCATTTTCCCGTTCCTCATCATCATAGGCATCTATTAGCCTCAGCCAATATCGACCCTCTTTGGCTTCCTTCCGACATATCTTAATTCTCATGACAAAATCTTTTTTGCTCAAGGCTTCATTAACTTCAATCTAATTTGATCCAATGGAACCAGAGGCTCTCATAGGCTGTTTACTATCCTCAATATTCGCTATCGTTTTGGACAACTTTCCTACAAAAGCCCTGACCTTTTTAGCGAAGCTAAGTGTTCGATCCTCTAAGTCATATATTCTTACATTTTCACTTTTGGTCATTCGATATTGTTTCGAAATTCGGATTTCGTGCTTCGAATTTATAGCTGTCCGCTAGCCGCTTTGATGGCTTGAACGATCTGAATATAGCCCGTGCAGCGGCACAGATTCCCTGCAATACCGTGGCGGATCTCTTCCTCGCTTGGCTTTGGGTTCTCATCCAGAAGGGCTTTGGCAGAAAGAACCATTCCGGGTGTACAGAAACCGCATTGAATGGCCCCGTATTCGATGAAAGCCTTCTGAATGGGATGAAGGTTGCCTTGGGCATCAGTCAAACCCTCAATGGTGGTCACACTCTTTCCATCCACCTCCGGGGCAGGAAAGATGCAGGAATTGACCGTTTTCCCGTCTAAGAGAACTGTGCAGGCGCCGCATTCGCCCATGCCACACCCTTCTTTTGTTCCTGTCAGTCCCACTCTGTCCCTCAGCAATTGCAAGAGGGTGAGATGAGGTTCGATCTCGACCTCAATTGGCTCCCCGTTTAGGATAAAATTGATTGTTTCTCTCATTTCGGAATCTCCTCCTTCAACGCTATGCGCATAGCGCTAAGCGCTTAGCGCTTTTATTTCGGATTACCATAGCCTTTCAGGGAAAATCGTCTCTTCGGGCTGGACTACTCTCTCAATCGATTTCATCGCCATCCGTTTCACTAAGATCTTGATCATGTCTCTGCGGTACCAGGCCTCACCTCGGAGGGTATCCCTGGGCTGAGCTTCTTTGGCGGCGGTTTCCGCCACTTCCTCTAAGAGTTCATCGCTTAATTTTTTCCCTCTCAGAAGGACTTCTGCTTTCACTGCTCTCAATGGTGTGGGTGCTACCACACCTAAAGCAATCCTCACTTCCTTACAAACGATTCCATCCTCTTCCATCTTATGGAGTACGGACGAAATAGGGGAGGCTGTACAAAGCATGTCTGAGCAGGAGACTTGATTCTTGTCAAGTGAAAGAAGGACAGAGACCCCTAAGATGGGAAGGTCTAACGCGAGGCGCCTCTGTAGCTTATAATAGGCCGATCCAGTATTGGGTAAGAGCTTGGGAATCAATAGTTCTTGAACTAATTCCCCTGGCTTCAATACGGTCTCACCCGGCCCTTTAAAGAACTCCTCAATGGGAAGGGTTCTCTCTCCCGTGAGGTTTTTGATCTTGACCTGAGTTCCCAAAACCATGAGGGGAGTAGCTGTATCTGCTGAAGGGGCAGCCGTACAGATGTTTCCTCCAATGGTGGCCACATTGCGGATCTGGATGGAGCCGAGGTAATCGGTGGCATCGGTCAAGGCGGAGAAGTTCTTTCTGATGCTTTCAGACTTTTCGATCGTCCGGTGAGTGACCATGGCGCCAATGTTCAAGGAACCGTTGAACTTAATCTCGTCCAGACCTGGGATTCCTCGAAGAGAGATGAGGACATCGGGAGCCATCGTTTTCTGCTTGATCATGACGATGACATCTGTTCCACCCGCAATCCATTTTGCCTTTCCACCGTATTTCGCAAAAAGAGTGAGTGCCTCTTTGAGGGTTTTTGGTTTGAAATATTCAAACGCTTTCATAGAAGCCTCCGTCAAAAGCCCCTCGTCTAAAGGGACGGTGAAGATTCTTGTTTCGGTTAAGGGTTAGGTTTCTCCCAGTCGTCCTTGCCTAAGTATGCCTTCATGACATCCTTGTCTTCCAGCAAAGCCTTTGCCTCTCCCTCCAAGGTAATTCTGCCAGTCTCGATGACATACCCGCGAGTGGCGACTTTGAGTGCGGCCCTCGCATTCTGTTCAACCAGCAGGATCGTGGTTCCCTCCTTCTGCAACTTTCTAATCACGTCGAAGATCTCCACCACAATGAGGGGGGCAAGGCCTAAAGAGGGTTCATCTAAGAGCATCATTTTAGGCCGGTCCATGATGGCCCGGCCAATGGAGAGCATCTGTTGTTCTCCCCCGCTCAGGGTTCCGGCCTTTTGATTTCTCCTTTCTTTGAGAATGGGAAAGAGTTCCATGACCGAGTCCAGGTCTTTTTTGATCTCTTTCTTCTCGCCTTTCGAGGATCGAAGGTAGGCTCCCAATTCGAGGTTTTCCAAGACGGTCAGAGGATTGAAGAGCTGTCTTCCCTCCGGCACCTGAACCACTCCCAGGCCAACAATCTTCTCCGGAGTCAGATGAGTGATTTCAGAGTCGTCAAAAATGACAAACCCTGAATGGATGGGAACGACTCCTGAAATACAGTTCAGAAGCGTGGATTTGCCAGCGCCATTCGACCCAATGAGGGCTACGACCTCCCCTTCTTCGACCTGGAGCGAAGCGCTTTTTAAAGCACGAATCCCACCGTAGTAGGTATTGACACCCTTAACGGTTAGCATTCCTCATTCCTTACCCAGGTAAGCTTGGATCACATTTGGATCCATCCTGACCACTCTGGGTGTTCCCTCCGAGATCTTTTGCCCGTAATTCAGTACCATGATTTTATCCGAGATTCCCATGACAAGATTCATGTCGTGCTCAACCAAAATGATTGTGAGCCCCTTTTCCTTGATCTTCAAAATGAGCTCGGATATCTTTTCGGTCTCCTTTGTGTTGAGACCTGCCGCAGGCTCATCGAGAAGGATCATTTTGGGCTTCCCAGCCAGGGCCCGGGCAATCTCCAGACGCTTTTGTTCCCCATAAGGGAGGTCCGAACTCAACCAGTCTGCCTTTTTCCCGAGGTTGAAGAAACAGAGGAGGTCGTAGCCCTCCTCCCTGACCATTTTCTCTTCTTTTCCAACCTTTGGCAAATGGAGAAGGCAACTGCAAAATTCGGACCGGGTCTGTGTATGAAGTCCAACCATGACATTCTCAAGGACCGTCATATTTTGAAAGACCTGGAGATTCTGAAAGGTCCGCGTGATCCCTTGAGAGGCGACCTGAAAGGGTTTAAACCCGGAAATCCTCTTGTCTTCGAAGAGGATATTTCCTGAGGTCGGAGGATAGATACCCGTGATCAGGTTAAGAATGGTCGTCTTCCCTGCGCCGTTGGGACCGATGATTCCAGTGATTTGATTTCTCCTAACATCAAAGGAGACATCATTGAGAGCGAGAACTCCGCCAAATGCCTTTCGGAGACGGTACGCGCTGAGCATGGTTTCAGGGTTGTTCATGACATCAGTCTTTGTTCCCCCCAATGAGGGCCTTCATCTTTCGTTTCTGATATAAACGATAGAGACCCACCAGAAAACCTTCTGGAAGAAAAACAAGAACCAGCGTGAGGAGTGTCCCATAGGCAATGATATTGTACTTCTCGGCCACATGAAGGATTTCTGAGAGAACGGTTAAAAGGCCGGCCCCGAAAAAGGCCCCCCAGATACTTCCCATCCCTCCAACAATGACCATCGTCACCACCTGGATCGAGTAATAAAAGTCGAAACTTCGAGGGCTGATAAAACTGAGGTAGTGAGCGTAGAGGCTTCCCGAGAGAGAGGCAAACATGGCGCTTAGGACGAAGACCTTTGTTTTATAGTGATCTGTATTGATTCCCAGAGTATTGGCCGCCACCTCGCTGCCGTGGATAGCCTTCAAGGCCCTCCCTACGCGGGAGTTGACCAAATTCAGCGAAACGACGATGGACAAGAATGCAAAAGCCCAGATGAGATAAAAGTTTTTGTAATCATTATCAAAGGTCAGCTTGCCGATCGAAAGAGGTGCAATCCCCGCAAAACCGGAGGGACCCCCCGTGATGTTGTCCAGCTCCACCATAAAGATGTTGACGATGATATTGAAACCTAAAGTGGCCATCACTAAGTAGTGTCCTCTCAATTTAAGTGAGGGATATCCCACAAAGTAGGCCACAACTCCGGTGGCGAGCATCGCGATGACCATCGTCGGCCAGGGTGGAAAGTGGTGAGTGATCGTAAGAATGGCGGACAGATAAGCTCCCATTCCATAGAAAGCGGCATGGCCGAGCGAGATCTGCCCCCCAAACCCGATCAACAGATTGAGGCCCACCACGACAATGGTGTTGAGACCGATGACATTCATCACGGTGAAATAGTATTTATTCTTTACGAATACAGGGATGAGGATGATCAGAAGGGCAAGGATGATTAAGAATAGATTCTTTCTCTCTCCGAGAACCATGCTACACCCGCTCCGCCTCCCCATGGCCCAAAAGACCTGAAGGTTTGAGGAATAGAACGAGGAGCAATATCAAGAAGGCAAAGGCATTCTTAAACTTGGAGGAGATCAAACCTGCGCCGAGGGATTCCAGCACCCCCAAGATCAACCCTCCTAAGATAGCTCCCGTGCTGTTTCCGTAACCGCCCAAGATGGCAGCAGCAAACCCCTTCAGGGACAACATCACTCCTGTGTCATAGGAAGTCGTACTGATAGGAGCAATGATCATTCCTCCGACGGCCCCGAGGCCGCCGCTCATGGCAAATGAAAGGAGGATCATCCCGTTCACATTGATTCCCGCCAGGGAGGCAGCTCTTCGGTTGGCGGATACTGCCCTCATCGCTTTTCCAGTTAAGGTTCGATAGAAAAAATATTGCAGAAAGATCACGACCCCAATCGTGATGGCGAAGACCCAGAGGTGTTGGGGAAGGATCGCGGCACCAAAAATCCGGATCACCTTCTCACCGGAGAAGGAAGGAATAGGCATATTATCAGGACCCCACACCAACAGGGCAGTCCCACGAAGGGTGGAGGAGATGCCGATCGTGATGAAGACCAAGATGATAATGGCTTTCGACTTGGCCATCCGAATAGGGCCTCTTTCAACCAGGGCGCCAATCACTGTCACCGCAGCAGTGGAGAGGAGAAACGAGAAAGGAAGGGGAATTTTGAAAAAAGAGTAAAAACTATACATCAGCATTCCGCCCAATGTGACAAATTCGGCTTGGACGAAATTGACAATCCCTGTAGCATTGTGGATGATATTAAATCCCAGGGCCACCAAAGCATAAATGGCCCCAAGGGTCAATCCTGAGATAATATACTGGAAAACCTGTTCACGTAATCCCATATTTCTGTGAATTTTCCTTCACCCCTCCCTCTCCCTTGGGAGACGGTGCCAGCCCCGTTGCACGAGGAGACCCCACCC
The DNA here is from genome assembly GCA_035319625.1 of Thermodesulfobacteriota bacterium. GTDB lineage: Bacteria > Desulfobacterota > BSN033 > BSN033 > UBA1163 > UBA1163. Next base: position 1,930 of record DATHCH010000259.1, on the reverse strand, counting down.
ATGTCTACCCTCCATCGTGATTGCGACACCGTCTCTGGGAGGAGAGGGAGGAGCGAGAGGTCTTGTTACTCAATCAATTTGAATCTTCCCTTTTCCGCCCTCACCATAACAATATCTTTCGCTGTGGTTCCAGCATGGTCTTCGGGAGAGAGGTTGTAGACGCCACTCAGTCCGACATACCCTTTCGTTGCCTCGAGGGCATCTCGAATCTTTGCACGGTCCGGGCCAGCCTTTTTAATGGCTTCGAGAAGCAGGAAGGCCGCATCTGCCCCGTAGGCTACCATCGTTCCTGGAACTTCCTTGAAACGGGCCTCATACTCCTTCACGTATTCCACAAGGTTTTTCTTCTGAGGGTCCTTATTGGAGAGTTGATCGGCCACGACAATCTTCGTGGAAGGCATCATCACCCCTTCTGACGCCTCACCGGCCAGTTTGAAGAACGTGGGTTCCGCAGCACCGTGACACTGGAACAGAGGAACTTTTATGCCGAGGGCGCGGGCATTCTTGGTGGTGATTCCTATCGGTGGACCAATCGTCCAGACGATGATGGCCTGCGGGTTCTTAGCATTAATACGGGTGAATTGGGGTGTCATATCCACATCTTTGACATCGAAGGTCTCCTTTGCCAAGATTTCAAATCCAAACTTTGGTGCCAACCTATCTGCAATGGACGCTCCATCTTTTCCAAATCCGTCAGATGAGGAAAGCACCCCGATTTTCGTAAGATGATTTTTCTTTAGGTACAGGAAAATTCGCTCCATCGCATCCGCTGCCCGATAGGGTGACTTAAAGATCCATTTTCTGACCGGGGTGATGATGACATCTCCACCGGCATGCATGAAAGTAGGGATTCCCTCCTTTTCAAGTATGGGAATCAGTGCCATCCCTGTATCGGTTCGGGTTGGACCGATCAGGGCCACAATGGGTTCTGTTTCGATCATCTTCTTGAGAACCATCACCGCCTTCGTGGGATCACTCTCGTCATCACCAAGGATCATTTCAACGGGGCGGCCACCGACTCCTCCCTTTTTGTTGAAATCATCAAGGGCGATCATGACAGAATTTTTTTGTGAAACTCCAATATAGGCGCCGGGGCCGGTCAAGGAAAATATTCCCCCAATCTTAATAGGCTCCGCGCCGTAGACGACCCCCAAAGAAAAGCCCCAAATCACGAAGATTGCAACCAAGAATAAATTTTTTTTCATACTTCACCTCCAGAATGAAGAATCTTAGACGTTTAACCCTTGACCGATAGGACATGAACTTTCAGTACACCCCATATTCCCCTACCACATCGATTGACGAGCATCCCCCTTCTCACTAACGCCTGACTCGGATTCATACCTCCCGGTGATCAAAAACTCGTTTGCTCTTTCGCTCCGATCTCGGAAGGGTCCCATAGTGAACGATCTCTACCTTCCCACTCACAAGAATCTGTTTCTTAATCTGTTCTTCAATGGTACTGGCCAAGGTTGAGTCTTCTCCCGGATTGCCACCTTCCGCCCTTTCCACCTGAACGGTCATATAGTCCTTGCTATCTTCCATGCGGTCAAGGTGAATCTGGTATTCGCTGCCCACACCCTTTGTGTTGGAAAGGATATGATCAATCTGGCCGGGGTAGATGTTGACTGCCCTGATGATAAACATATCGTCCGACCGGCCCAACAGCCGGTCATGCATCGGAAGGACGGAACCGCAGGAGCACCGTTTGGAAATAAGTTTGGTGAGGTCTCTGGTGCGGTAGCGAATAAGAGGTGCCGCTTCTTTCCGTAGAGTCGTAATCACCATCTCGCCCGTCTCTCCAGCAGGAACAGGTTGAAGTGTTTCAGGGTCAAGGAGCTCAAGAATGTAGTAGTCTGCCCAGTAGTGAATGCCTTCGTGATAGACACAATCGAGACCTGTGCCGGGACCGTAGAGTTCAGTCAGTCCG
>DATHCH010000258.1:0-28297 GCA_035319625.1 Thermodesulfobacteriota bacterium | reverse complement strand
GCGGCGATCGCTCTGGCTTTCTGGGTGTTCGGTCTCTACCGCCGCTATCAGCTATGGCGCCTGGGAAAGCCGGATGACTGCTCTAAAAACATAGGCAAGAGGATACCGGTTTTCATCCGCACGACCGTTGTCGATTTTTTGGCCCACCGGCGCTTTCTTCGCGATCCCTACCCAGGGATGATGCACCTCATTCTCTTCTGGGGTTTCGTCATTCTCCTTTTGGCCTCGGGTGTGGATGCTTTCACGCATTACATCACCGGTCATATCATCGGTTCTCCCTACCTGTGGTTCAAACTGATCGTTAACATCGCCGGCCTCCTGGCTCTTATCGGGATTATCATGGCTGCCTTTCGGCGTTACGTTCTGAAACCCGAGAGGCTGAATACCCTGCTCGACGACGGCATCGGCATGGGGTTGATTGCAGGGATGCTGATTACCGGTTTCATGGTTGAAGGGCTGCGGCAGGCGGCTACCGAACTAACCCTTCACCCTGACTGGGCACCATGGTCGGCAGGTGGATTTGTTTTCGCCAAAGCCTTTGCCGGTATGAGCCGGGACTCGCTTTTATTCTGGCACAGGTCTTTATGGTGGTTCCATTCGGCGTTGGTCATCGGCGCCATCATTTATTCCGGTCTGGCCTTTTCCAAATTGCAGCATATTGTCGTATCTCCGTTGAATGCCTTTTTCCGCTCCCTTGGACCCGTTGGGGTCCCTGTTTCCATTAACATTGAAAACGCCGAGTCCGAGCCCCTTGGTGTCGGGACCATCAAGGATTTCACCTGGAAGCAGCTTCTCGACCTAGATGCCTGCACCAACTGCGGTCGCTGTCAGGATGCCTGCCCGGCGTGGGCGACGGGCAAACCCCTTTCGCCGAGGAAAGTCGTGCAGGATCTCAAAGTCCACATGCTCAAAGCAGCTAACAACCAGGCAAATCAATCTGAGAATGTCCCGACCCTGGTTGGGGAAGCCCCAAACGAAGCCGAAGTCTGGGCGTGCACCACCTGTGGTGCTTGCCAGGAGACGTGCCCTGTCTACGTGGAACATATTGTTAAGATCATCGACCTCAGACGCAATTTGGTGCTTGCGCAAAGTGAGATGCCCGAGACTGCCCAGCTGATGCTCAGAAATATGCAGTCAAGAGGGCACCCATGGGCTGGGATCCAATCGCTGAGGTTGAGAGGCGACTGGACAAGCGGCCTGGGACTTAAGATATTGGCTGAAGGCGATAATGTGAATACCTTATTCTGGGTCGGTTGCACAGGGGCTCTTGTGGAGCGTAATGTCGCAGCGACTCTTTCCATGACCAGAGTGTTGAAAGCGGCTGGAGTCGATTTCGGGGTATTGGGCGAAGCCGAGACCTGCTGCGGCGACCCGGCACGAAGAGCTGGCTATGAGTTCCAGTTTCAGATCATGGCGGAGCAAAATATTGAAATTTTCAAAAGCCACAACATCAAAGAGATCATCACCTCCTGTCCCCACTGCTATAATACCATCAAGAATGAGTACCCCAGGTACGGCGGCGATTTCAAAGTGGTTCACTATACCCAGCTCATTGCCGATTTCGTCAGACAGGGCAAATTGAAACTTACCCGTGAGCTGAATTCCATCCTCACCTATCATGACCCCTGCTATTTAGGCCGTTATAACAGCGTCTATCTGGAGCCGCGCCGGATATTGCGAGCGATCCCCAAGGCAAAGCTTGAGGAGATGGAACGCTCGCGAAATACGGGCTTTTGCTGCGGCGGAGGCGGTGGGCACATGTGGATAGAAGAACAGCCCGGTACAACAAAGATTAATCAAATGCGTCTCGAAGACGTTCTCAAGACCGGGGCAGAGACGGTAGTGACCGCCTGCCCTTATTGTTTACAGATGTTCGAGGAGAGCATCGAACACAAACAGATGAAGGACTCGCTCAAAGCAAAAGACCTTGCTGAAATAGTTGAAGCAGCAATGAAACAATCTTAACCCCCCTTCATCCCCCCTTAAATTAAGGGGGGAATAGAGGGGGGGGTATCGATTTTCATGTTTCGTGTCTACACGCCGAAGCGCTGGGTTTCGGCATGCAGTCGTGGGCGCCCCGTGGGGACGGGACATTAATCAAGAGAGGAGTAGTATATGAATACGATCGTCTGTGTTAAACAAGTACTTGACCCCGAGATACCACCGGCCAAATTCAAGATTGACCCCGGGACGAAACAGGTGATTCCTCCCCCCGGAGTGCCGCCTGTGATCAGCGTATACGATGAACGAGCCGTTGAGGCAGCATGCCGGCTTAAAGATAAGCACGGCGGGAAAATAACCGTGATCAGCATGGGGTCGGACAAAGCCTCTGACGTGGTCAAACATGCCATTTCGATGGGTGCCGACGACGGATTTCTTCTCAAGGACGAAGCCTTCGAGAACTTGGACAGCTTTGGCACTGCTTATGTCCTGGGGAAAGCTGTTCAGAAAATCGGCGCGTATGACCTGGTTCTGTGTGGCAGACAGGCCGCTGACTGGGGCGCCGGTCAGGTTGGCTCAATTCTGGCTGAAATACTCGGCATCCCTGTCGTGACCCTCGCCTGTGATATCCAGGCAGTGGACAAGAACCTTAGGATAAAGAGGATCGTGAACGACGGCTTCGAAGTACTGGAAGCTCCTATGCCAAGCCTGGTGACCGTCAGCAGCGAGATTGGTCTACCCCGTCTTCCCGCTGGAGTACGCCTCATGATGGTTCGCAAAAAGCAGATTCCATTCTGGAAGGCACAGGATATTGGGGCTGAGGCCTCGCAGTTGGACATGGCGAACGCCCATACCGAGATCACCGGTCTCTCTGTGCCGACGCGAAAGACCGAATGCGAGATTGTTACCGGAAATACTCCAAGTGAAGCTGCCGTCAACCTCGCCCTAAAGCTTGCTAAGTTGATATGAGCCCTGCTATCCCCTCTCCCCTGGGGGAGAGGGCGAGGGTGAGGGGGGACCATAATATCAATAGATTTTCATAGTTCGTGAGAGGCCAAGCGGCCATAACAATTATAAATCGAACGGGAGGATATCCAATGGCTAATCATAAAGGTGTTTTGGTTTGTGGAGAGATCGCTGAAGGGAAATTAGCGCCAATCACGATAGAACTCCTCGGAGCCGGAAGAAAGCTGGCCAACGAACTGGGCGAGGAATTGAGTACCCTGTTGATGGGGAGCAAAACGGGTGGCCTGGGCCAGGAGGCCATCGCCTACGGGGCTGACAAAGTCTATGTTGCTGAAGACGGTCTCCTGGATAGTTATAATTCCGATGCCTACACACAGGTAGCGGCTAACCTTTGCCTAAAAGAGCTTCCTTCCATTATGCTTCTTGGCCATACGGATATCGGTTGCGATTTAGCGCCGCGACTCAATGGTCGCTTAGGGGGTGGGCTCGCTATGGATTGCCTGGCGTTATCCGTTGACCCGGCGACCAAGCTCCTGGTCTCGACGAGGCCCGTCTTTGGCGGTAACGCCAACGCCACAATGGTATCAAAGTCTGCCCGGCCTCAGATGGCGACTGTAAGACTGAAAACAGTGCCGCCGGCGGATCGAAATGACTCTCGGCAAGGTCAGGTGATTCCTGTAGAAGGCAAGATCGACCCTTCGGCGCTTAAAGTCAAGGTTGTCGAACGCATAAAAGAAGAGGTGGAAGGGGTAAAGCTGGAAGACGCTGAGGTCGTCGTCAGCGGCGGCCGTGGCATCGGGGGTGCTCAAAACTTCGGGATCCTCCAGGAGCTCGCTCGCGTTCTGGGTGGCGCTGTGGGTGCCACGAGGCCGGCCTGTGACGAGGGTTGGGCGCCGGCAAGGCTCCAGGTGGGCCAGAGCGGTAAGGTGGTCAGCCCTAAACTCTACATCGCCGTAGCTCTCTCTGGCGCCATGTCGCATATCGCTGGCTGTTTGGGATCAAAGGTCATTGTGGCTATCAATAAGGATAAAGACGCGAATATCTTCAGCGTCGCCCGCTTCGGCATCGTCGAGGATTATAAAGAAGTCCTGCCTGCTCTGACCGCAAAACTCAAGGAACTAAAATCAGCATAAGCCGCTGATTTGCTAGTCAACAGCAGGGGGGCAATTCTTTAATCGTTACATTTTCCAAGAAGTCGTTTGAATAAATTCTGAGCATTTCGATCATCGCTCAGCCGATCCCTCAATCTCCTTGGCTACTATTTAGCGGTCTGTTCCCCACGTTCAGCGCATTGTCATATAGCTTACCAGCGGTGAGGAATTGACCTATTCTTCTTTCTTAGATAGCCTATTACGATTGCCTTACCCCCTCCATGCCTCGGTAGACCATTATGAAAGTAGAAGTTTATAATTTTATGGACGCTCACCTTGCCCCTTTCCTTGAGGGAGTTCAAGGCTCCTCACTGTACGTAGAATAATCAACTGTCAGCTCCTCGTCCCGTTCAATATCCCTTAACGCGAAAAAGTTGTAATCCTTGTCGCAGCCCACGTTAGGCCTCCGCGAGGAGTTTAGGTACCATGAGACAGTTAGCCGGTTGAAATTCAGAGGACATGCGTAGCGGGTCTTCTTGTCCTTCTCATCCCTCTTAATTATAGCAAAATCATCATACAATTTTCTGATCTGCCGAGGTCCTCGCGGAAGATCGTTCTTATCTATCCAGACCATTTCCTCGCAGTCGCCGTGGAATAGTTTCGTTCCTCTCTTGATTCTGCTTATTGCGAAGACGCCGATGCCATCCCTGTCGACTTTAGAACGTCCCAGCCTGGTGTAAACGCCGACGTGAGGTTTTGCTTCTACCGGCTCATCGTTCCAATAATTCACCGCCCCGCTCAGCCCTTCCAGGTCCGGAAAAACCGTTGCCTCATCGATTCCAAATTCATCGAGTGACTGCTTTATTGGCTCCACGTTCCAACTTGGAACCACAATCTTCCTGAGGGGAATATTCAATTCTCTTGAGATTGCCTCAAGGCCGCGCCGATCTCGACCGTGAATCGTAAAACATGACCGCTGTGCGCCAATTCTACGCAGAATGTGACCTGGGTAGATGGCCACAGGCCAGCGAGCCCACCTCCCCTTTGCAAACCTTGCGTGAAGCCACCTTTGATAAGGCCGTACATCCTTCGTCGTGGTTCCGGGATCTCCGGGTGGGATGACTTCTTTTTTTCCGACTACCCTCCTATTGAGCTTCCACGGATCGAGAGCCCATACAGCAGCATCGAAGTAGCCCTGGTTATGTCTTACAGCAAAATAGAGTGCTATTAGAGAGTTCTCTGTCCAATCGAGGAGCCTAGTCCGGGTACCATAGTGTTGCATCACAAAATACCAATCCCACTTATTCTTAGGCACAATGTCAGATAGATTGGTAGCCATCCTCGCAAATTGCTCGCGAATTTCGTCGTCCTGCTCGCGCATTTGCTTATCTTTCATCTTCCGGTTCGTGTTCTTGTTTCTTTGTCTGTATAGCTTTGGCACCAGGCTCCATTCAGCGCTCCCATGGCCACGAAACCATAGCTCCAGGCCGCTTCCTTGTAACTCAGAAACAATCTCAATGAAGTCCCTGAGGCTACGCACAATTTTCTGTGGTTTTAACATTCATGCTCACTCCGGATATCCTATCTACCAAATGAAAAGTTTATCCCCTTCTGTCGTCTTGGACGGATGGGCAAAGCGCCTTGTCTTCGGCAAACGAAGAAGCGCTTACAACGTTACCCCGGTTGATTGTTAATCGGAATATACCTATTTTATGAAAATTGGTCAACCGAAACTTTCAGAAAGAAAGAGTCAAAGAAGTGGGCTGTTTGTTAGACCTACTTATCCTCGATAGCAAGTTGATGTGGGATTTGACGATTACGGATAGAAATGCGCATAAAAAAGCAGGGCTATCTCTAACCCTGCCTTTCCCCTCCTTTGGTCAAATTGTTTAGATTTACTTTTTAAATTCCCGGGCGGATTGCCTCCCCATTTATTTCTACCTCAATAAAGTATATATCATCGAGGTTCAAATGGATACCGAAATATTTTTGTCCCCAATTCAAAACCGATTCCTTAGTTACTCTCTGAGGGTTGTTTCTCCTCTCCGGCAGCACCCCGATCAACTCATAACCTTTTGGGCCACGCCAGCAGTAAAGTTCGTAACCTACCATACCTTAATCCCCTGCTCACTTATTAAACTTTTTCCTCAAAATCTTTTCTGCATTTTCGATGCCGGGTCTCGGCTATCATTATAAGCTTCCATAACCACTCTATTTTTCTCAAACTTCAATATTTTAACGGAAGTCAAAGATGGAAGAGTTTTTCACAAAAGTCCCGAATTATTCCAATAAGGAGTGTGAAAAACTTTTCCCACTCCTTATTGATCTCGATTTGAAACATTGCATTAAAACAGAAACATTTAAAAACTCGATTACAGGAAGAAAGAGTTAAGATAGGGGCAGCCTCTTCAACCTACAAATTTTGGAGATCAATCTACGTTAAGGGCTGGAAGAGCCCTGAGGGACGTAGCTGAAAATTGACACTTCTCATGACGAATTAAAATTGAATCAGGGGGTCGATTCTTCAATCGTTAAGAGTTAAGAGGCTCAGGTCTTTGATCTTGATGTTCAGTTATCCGATTATCATCTCGGGGACGGTTCTTATATTCTGATTGAATAACAATTAGATACAAACTGTTTTATTGGTCTCGCTGTAAACCTCCCTCTTCTTCAGTCAGGCATCGAAAGTCAGGAACAGTTTATGTGGTCGCCCACCGCGATAAGAAACACAGGCACAATAATGATATTAGTTTTATAATTATCCAGTTTTGCGTTTCGCAGGCAAAATGGATCACCCCTCAGAATCAGAGCGATCATTTGTGAAATACGGGCGTCGCCTAAAGAGGAAAAAGAAGGGAAGTCAATGATGATCGTTGCAGGAATAGATGCAGGCGGGAAAAATGTTCACATTGTCATCAAGAAAGATGGCCAAATTCTCGGCAAGGCGTCGGGTCCCACAGGAATAAAGAAGGCAGAGGCTGTGGAACAACTTTACAACGAAGCCCTGAAAAAGGCGGGCATCGCCCGGAAGGATGTGAAGCGTGTGGTAGCCACGGGGAGTGCGGCGAAACGAGTGGCCTTTGCAAACGATATCATCCTTGATGCGGCGGCCGATGCCCGCGGGGCCAATAAACTGATTCCCTCGGCAAGGACGGTCATCGATGTAGGGGCAGAAGAAGGCAGGGCGATCAAAGTCGGCGCTGACGGGAAAGTTTTGGACTTTGCCATCAACGAGAAATGTGCAGCCGGTACAGGCACGTTTGTTGAGGCCATGTCCAGGGCACTTGAGGTTTCCGTGGATGAGATGTCGAAGATCACCCTTCAATCCACCCAAACCCTTTCGATCAATGCCCAATGTGCGGTCTTCGGAGAATCCGAGGTGGTCTCACTCATTCATCAAAAGACGCCCAAACCGGATATTGCCCGGGCAGTGATGAATGCCATTGCTGGGAGAATTGCTTCCGTCGCACGAATTGTGGGACTGGACAAGGATGTGGTGATGGTCGGCGGCATGGCGAGAAACGCTGGGTTCGTTGACTCTCTTAAAAAGAGTATCGAGATGAATGTCTTGGTTCCGGAGGACCCTGATTATGTGGGGGCTCTCGGGGCCGCCGAAGCGGCGCTTGCCGGTAACCCCACCCCCGCCCGACCCTCCCCCTGGAGGGAAGGGAAACTGGTATGTTCCTCCCCTTTCAAGGAGGAGGTGAGAGCCTGCCCCGTACACGATACGGGGAGGGAGATGAGACATCGAAAATGGCAGAGGATGTAACCACCCAGGAATTTTGGAGATGGCCTGAAACCAACTGGGTCAACCCGGATATAGAATGGAAAAAAGGTAATGTGATCACGGCCGGAGTCGATGTGGGCTCGGTGAGCACTCAAGCTGTCATTATGGTAGATGGCGAATTTTTCGCCTATGGCAACATGCGGACCGGCTCAGACAGTCCCAACAGTGCCAGAGAAGGCATGGACTTTGCGTTAGAAAAAACCAATTTGAAGATTGAGAACATCGACTACTGCATCGGCACTGGCTACGGTAGGGTCAATGTCCCTATGGCGCAGCAGTCCATTACTGAGATTTCTTGCCACGCCCGGGGGGCTAACTTCATGTATGGCCCGGAAGTCAGAACCGTCATGGATATGGGAGGACAGGACTGCAAAGCCATCAATGTTGATGATCGGGGTAAGGTCCTCAATTTTATGATGAACGACAAGTGTGCGGCGGGAACGGGCCGGGGAATGGAAGTCTTTGCTGACCTGATCCGCGTCCCTGTCTGGGAGATCGGACCCCGCTCGTTTAAGATCAAGAAAGAGCCTCCCATGATCAGCAGTACCTGTGTCGTATTTGCCAAGAGTGAGGTCGTTGGGTTGTTGGAGTCGGGAATGCCGGAAAACGATATCATGGCTGCTTACTGCTCTGCGATGGCCCACCGAATCATGGAGCTATTGAACCGTCTGGGTGTAAAGGAAAAGTTTGTCATTACCGGCGGGATCGCCAAGAATGACGGTGTTGTAAAGAGACTGGAAAAGGAATTAGGCATTAAAACTGCCGAACGTGTTTGGAATAAAAAAGGGTATGTCGCTCGCCGTTATCCCTTTGACACGCAGCTCGCCGGTGGCATTGGAGCAGCCCTGTTCGGACAAGCCCTCCTGAAAATGGGCAAAGCGAAGAGTGAAAGAAAAGCCTAGCGGACCAAAAGGATTCAAGGGGTCAAGGATTCGAGTGAAATGGCAAAGAGCGAATAAGGCCGGCAGAAGTTTTGTTGAAGGGATTCTACGGATGAGGGAATGCGTGGCCTTAAGTAATGATAGAGAGAAATATTCACTTGAACCCTGGACTCCCTGAACCCTTGGACCTTGACGCCATTGGTAGTTGTAACTGCAGAACCTCCGGCCGATTCTATTCAAAGGCGGTAAATTATGATAGCCAATTATGGTTTTAAGGACGGCTCTGGCGATTGGTATGTCACCATCGACACGGACAAGTGCAATGCGTGCGGTAAGTGCCCTGAAGTCTGTCCGGCCAAAATTCTCGAGGTGGGGCAGGATGAGATTGACATCTTCCGAGAAGAACCCGTAGCCTTTGTGAAGCATGAGGAGCGCAAGAAGATCAGGTATAGTTGCGCTCCCTGCCGACCTGGCTATGGTGCGGAGCCAGCACCTTGTGTTGGAGTCTGTGAACCAAAGGCCATCACTCATTCTGAAGGATGGAGGGTGTTGTACGGCCATAAATAATCTCTCTCCTTTTCATGGGATGATGCAAACTTACCGCTCTATTCCCGGAGTGCGAAAACCACTTTTGAAATGGTGGATGAGATTTTAAGAAATGAGTAGAGAAGAAGAACTCAGAAAAGAAGGTTGGGAAAAACGTTTCACCATCGATGAGCCCCGCCTATCGGAGATGGTAGACCAATACAAGGAGCTTGGATTCGAAGTTCTTCTCGAACCCGTGGATACCTCCTCTGAAGAATGCACGACGTGCATCACCGCCTTCCATGATCGTTACAAAACCATTTACACCCGACCCGAAAAGTAACAGCAAATGCCTCCGATAAACAAACGTTAAAGACCTGAAGTAAAAAATTACAGTTATTGTTTGCCGGAGGTGATCAAAAACTGTACTCCGGATTTTTGGGAGAGAAGTCAGCATCCCTGAGGCCCACGTTGAACCTCAGATCCTCGTACCCATAGTTTTCGATGAGGTTGTTTCCCCAATCATAGATTTGAACCTCGATGGGAACTTTCCTCTCAAAATCCAGGTTTAATACGGCCCGGTAACAGTAATAGTCTTTTGCTTTTTCTCTCGGTGAGAGGATTTCAACCTGTTGACTCCTACGGCCATAAAGGACCTCTTCGCCCACTTTCTTGAACTCAAGTTCTTTCTCCTTAACCCCTCTCCGCATATGATCCCTCAAAAGCGTCACCAAGTGATCCAGACCCGAGTCGGTGACGGGGTGACGGTTTCCTTTCATGGCCAACGACCACTTCGGGTTGAGGTTCACCGTCATCATACCCGTGATCCCACTGTTGCGAACCATCATGCGATTATTGTTCCATCCCTCCACATAGAGCAATTCGCGGCCCTTGTAAGGTCCCTTCATCCACTTCATGTAAACCTTAAACGGCCTCTTGAACTTAAACAGTACCGTCTCCTCCTCCATGAGCCTTCCTTCGACTCGCTCCTGCTTGTGGAAAATCGCCCTGTAATTCTCAACTTGCACGAGGGCTGCCTCGGCTTCCCCGATCCACTGCTCAGGATCACTCTTTTCTTCCGCCTTGGCTTTTGTGCTGAGAGCCGCAACTAAGAGCAGCGATAGCAGTAGAATATTCCCAACCGTAGAAACCCGATTTTCCATTCTCTTCAACCTCTCCCTTTGGCTCATTCGGCGGCATTCGGATTTCGGCGTAAGACTTGAGCGAGTTCAGTCGAACCGGTCTGACGATGGGTCGACATCCTGGCTTAAAGACCTTCCTTTTTAAAGTCCCTTGCCAGGTCTACGTAAAAGTTGGCTCCTGAAATAATTCTTTCCATCTCTTTTCTGTTTACCGTCCTCTTTATTCTGGCGGGGACTCCAACGACCAACGACCTCGAAGGAATTTTAGAATTATCCTTCACCATCGAATGGGCACCGATCATACAGTCATCACCAATTTCTGCAAAAATACCGAGAGTGGTATTCATTCCAATAAGAACGTTATTTCCGATTCTCGAACAATGGATCACGGAGCCGTGCCCCACGATAACATTGTTTCCAATGACGACGTCCGCGACGCCTGCATGGATGACGCAATTGTCCTGGATACTGCAATTGCTCCCGATTTGAATTCGGAATCGATCCGCTCTCAAAACCGCGCCGGGCCAAACATTGGAATTTCTCCCTATTTTTATATTTCCGACCAAATAGGCATTCTCGCTGACAAAAGCAGTGGAATCAACCTTTGGCTTTTTCTTCCCAAAACTCTTAATCATAGTTCGAATCTGCTCCTGTTTAATTAGAAAATATCATCTTAAAATCCTTCCCAACCTCCCTTTGCCAAAGGGAGGAAATCATTACCCCCTTAGAAAAAGGGGGGCGAGGGGGGGATTTTCATTCTTCAAGGGCGGGATTCTACAGAAAGCTTTTATGCCTTCTCGTCTATGATGGCGACAGGCCGAACCCAGCCTGCACTGGCCTTTTTGATGTTGATAGGAAAACAGCACACCGTGAACCCGTGAGGCTTCCCGATCGCTGATAGGTTCGCTAACTTCTCCATATGACAATATCCGACCTCGATTCCCGCAAAGTGGGCTTCCCAGATGACCCTTGGGTCCCCGGTTTCCTTGAACTCTTTAGCCAGGAAAGGCAAGGGCCTGTCCCAACTCCACGCATCAATACCCACCACCTTCACCCCTTTCTCCGTAAGGAACAGAGTGCTTTCGCGATCCATGCCAGCACCTTTGGTTAAATACGCTGGTGTGCCCCAGGCAGCATCAGCCCCGGTCTGGATCAGGACGATGTCGAGTGGACGGACCTTGTGTTTGATTCGTTTCAATTCCTTCTCGATGTCCACTGCCCTAATCCTTTCACCGTCGGCCTTGTGGCGAAAATCGAGGACGACCCCGTTGCTAAAACACCAATCCAGAGGGATCTGGTCGATGGTTAACGAAAGTTTTCCCTTGTCCATGGTCGGGTGATAATGGTAGGGAGCATCCAAATGCGTTCCCGAATGAGTCGCCAACGTGAGGTACTCTACGGCCCAACCCATACCGCCGGGTAACTGTTCGGGCGTTACTCCCGGAAAGAACTCCTTCATCCGTTCAGCTCCCTCGATGTGATCGACATAATCGATTTTTGGAATCATCATCGGAGGGTCACTCGGGAGTCCTGATTCAATGGGCAAACTCAAATCGACAAACCTTTTCCGCTTCATAGATTAACGTTTCCTTTTCGTGGTCAATTTCGCGTTTCTCCTAACCTGCCAAGGACGCAACTCAGAAAGATAGGCGGACAGCCCCAATGCAGCACTTCGGTGTCCACGATTTTCGTTATTATAGCAAAAGCCCCGTCTAAACGCACACTATAAGTCCTGGCCGACGATTCCACAAAGAATTTCTTTCAGATTTTTGTTGGTCCTCGAGCAAAAGACACCCGGAAAATACAGTACTTTCATTAAAAAAATACGGCATTTACCCCGTTTACAACTTAGGTAATTTTTAAATAGGCTTAAATTGAGCGAGATGCCTCGTCATTTCCAGCGGCAAGGAGGTTAAGGAAATGAAAAAAAACGTATTTTGGGTATTATGCTTGGGGATTTTTTTTCTGCTTCCGAGTCTGACCTCGGCAGAATGCACGACTATCGGAGCTTTCAGCAATTTTTCCTTGGTAGGGACTAATACGGTGGTTCTTTACGCTGGACCATCACCTGTCGACCGTTTTGACGTCCTCGGCTGTAACGTCCAACCGACATCAAAAATTCAGCTCATTAAAACCAGTGCGTGCGACGGAGATGAAATAATGACAGACGGCTCGAGATGTACGATGATGGAAATAAAACCCTTAGGACCTTAAATAGAAGCCTTCAGTGAATTCACTCGACGAGATTGGCTTAGCTCAATCAGTCAATTTCTATGCCCTCAATTTAAATCCGAGATCCTTGACCATGGTCAAATCATCCTCCGTATTCCGGCCAGGGGTCGTAAGATAGTTCCCCACAATCAGACCGTTTGCACCGGCGAGAAGGGCGAGGGACTGTAAATCTCTCAGATTGGCTTCTCTCCCGCCCGCAATCTTTATCGTCCCTTTGGGTAAAACGAGGCGAAACAGTGAAATGGTCTTGATGACCTCCATGGGAGGGATGGGTTCTGAATTCTCCAACGGTGTCCCCGGTCTCGGATTAAGAATATTGAAGGGAATGCAGTCGATCCCAAGTTGCTTAAGGGAGAAGACAAGTTCCAGGCGTTGCTGAGGGGATTCTCCTAGCCCAATGATCCCTCCACAGCAGACTGAGAATCCCCGTTCTTTCAAAACCTCAACGGTCTTAACGCGATCCCTAAAGGAGTGGGTCGAACAGATTTGAGGAAAATGGCTCTCCGCCGTTTCCACATTGTGGTTATACCGGCTCACTCCAACCTTTCTTAAAGATTCTCCCCTTTCTTCGCTCAACGTTCCCAAAGAGCAATCGAGGTCAAGGGTTGTTTCCCTTCGTATTCGGTCGAGTGCCGCCAGAATGGTCTCAAATTCTTTGTCACTTAGCTCCCGACCACTCGTGATGAGACAGAAACGGCCTGTCCCTCTTGCCTGGGCCTCCTTAGCCTCTTCTACTATTCGCTCTATATCCATTAGAGGATAAACAGGGGCTTCCGTTTTGTAATGAGCCGACTGGGCGCAGAAAGCACAGTCCTCGGGGCACTTTCCTGATTTGACACTGAGGAGTGAACAGAGATCAATCTTGTTCCCGTTGAACTCCTCTCTCACACGATTGGCCACAGCAGCAAGGTCCAAGACATCAGGCCCCTTTGTCCCTAACAGGGGGAGCACATCCTTCATACCGACGCCCTTTCCTTCGAGAACCTTATCTCCAATCTTCCGGATTTCTCTTCTCATGGTCGTTCCCTTAGCCCTTTCGCCATATTCTCATGTCTTGGACAGAACTCATATTCCCCGTTCCATCTACCCCCCTCCCTTCCCTCCCGCTCAAGAGAGTGTGTCGCCTGACCTACCAGGAGCCCGCGGTTGGGAGCTTCACTCATTAATCATCAGTCTCTCAATTTCTCCTCTCGGAATGGGAGAGATGGAAAGAGATCGATAGCGATTTTCATTGACAACTTTATAGATTACCTCTGTATTCCCCAAATCTTTCGCCTTACTATAATGAGCTGTGATGGCTGCCGCCTTCTCGATATCTCTTCCATCACTCTTTCCTCTCAGGAGAGAAAGGGGCCCAGGGAAACCGGATAGCTTTAATAGAAGATCCTGCTCCTGAGCAAAGGTCTCAATCTTTTGGTTCTCTTCCTCATTCCTCCCGACCACCAATTTCACTCCGCCGGAGAGCCGAAAATGTCTCCCGATCTTAAGAAGGTGAACATCGTTTACGGAAAAAGCAGGTTCGTGGAGCATCAAGTCTTTCATACGCTTTGCAAACCCAGGGTCCGTAAGAAGACATCCGCCGGCAGGGCATGGATAGTCATGAATGCCATAGCGCTCTGCCAATTGGATCTGAGGCTTTCTCGACCGTCCCTGAAACTTTAACAACTTCTCCCGATCCACCCATCCTTGCTTTTCCGGAATGGTCATCGGAAGGACGTTGGCAGAGAGGGGTCGCAGGATGAGACCCTCGAGTTCTGCCTCCTTTTCAACCAGCCGCATCGCCTCTTTTCTTTGGGACATGGGTCTTTGTCCCAGCACTTCACCTGTCACGATGAAAGCGGCTCCCGAATCCTGCATAAAGGCCTTGGCTTTCTTCAGCATGAAAATCCGACAATCAATGCAGGGATTCATATTTCTTCCATAACCATGTTTGGGATCCTTCACCACGCTGAGGTATTCCTCGGAGACATTGAATATTCTCAAAGGAATGTCCAGCGTCTCGACGGCCTTTTGAGACGCCAGACAGGTTGCTCCCCGGCTGGTGCATGTGCAAAATAACGTCATAAAATTGAGGGCCTCGAGTTCGATTCCCTGTTCCATGATCACCTTGGCCGCGAGCGTACTGTCGAGCCCACCGGATAGGAGAACGATGGCCCTCATCGTAGAACCTCATTCATGGACCCAGACCGGAAACCCTGAAGATCCAGCGTGACATAGCGATAGCCAATCTCTTTCAAACGGTCTGCCACTTTCTCTCTTAACGGGCCGTCGATCAGACGTGGCATTTCCTCCTTGAGGATTTCGATTCTCGCCAGATTCCCATAGTGGCGCACCCGGACCTGTTTGAACCCCAATCCAAACAGGAAATCCTCCGCTTCATCGACCATTCTCAATCCCTGTTCGTCGATTTCTTCTCCGTAAGGAAATCGCGACGCGAGGCAGGCGAAAGAAGGTTTATCCCATGTGGGAAGCCCCAGCCCTTTGGACAATTCCCTCACTTCCATTTTTGTGAAGGAAGCTTCTTTGAGGGGGCTTCTGATCCCCAGCTCCTGCACCGCCACCCTTCCGGGTCTGTGGTCCTTGTCGTCGTCTAAGGTAGAGCCTTCGATGATAAAGGAGAGCCCTTCTTCTTTGGCCACTTCCAACAACTCCCCGAAGAGCTTCCGTTTGCAGTAGTAGCATCGGTTGGGAGGATTTTTAGAGAATCCAGGAATCTCCAGTTCGTTCGATTCGATCAAGCGGTGTCTCGTTCTTAGGGTTCGAATCAGTTTCTTCACTCCTGCCAATTCCCGTTCCGGGTAAAGAGGAGAACGTGCCGTGACAGCAAGCACATTCCCATCCCCGAGGGTATCTTGAGCTACCTTCAGAAGGAGCGTGCTATCCACCCCTCCTGAAAAAGCGACCAGCACCTTCCCCATCGATTGAATTATTTTCCTTAATTTTTGAGTCTTAGCTTCCAACTCTAAACTCATAACTCCAAACTCTTAACTCCTCAGTACTTCCTTTATCCACCCTCCTCCAAGCACGGTATCACCATCGTAAAAAACCGCTGCTTGTCCGGGAGTGATAGCCTTCTGAGGCGACTTGAACTTCACTTCCCATTCACCCTCTCCCTTGGGAGAGAGGCCGGCCTCCGAGCCGGGGTGGTTATACCTAATCTTCACCTGGGTCTGATGGAAGGGAATCATTTCCCGTGGAACAATCCAGTTGACAGATTCAACGATAAATGTGTCACCATAAACCTCTTCTTCTTCTCCAATAATAATCGTATTCTTTTCTCGATCGATCCCAATCACGTAAAGAGGCTTTCCTCTTGCCAGGCGGAGGCCCCTTCGTTGGCCAATGGTGTAGAAAGGGATTCCTTTATGTCTTCCCAGGACGTTCCCTTTTCTATCAACCATGGGACCTGGTTCAAACGATTTTTCAAACCTCTCGGATAAAAAAGAATGATAAGACGATTCCTGAATAAAACAGACCTCCTGGCTCTCGGGTTTGTCATGGACCCGGAGACCCCGTTGAAGCGCCTTCTTCCTCACTTCTTCTTTTCGAAGCTCTCCCAATGGAAATAGCGTGTGACGAAATTGGTCTTGAGTCAAAGAGAAAAGGACATAGGATTGATCCTTCTTCTGATCCACTCCTTTTCTTAAAAAATAATGTCCGCCCCTTTCGTCGAAATCTAATCTTGCATAATGGCCTGTGGCGATAAAATCTGCCTCCAGTTCCAAAGCCCTCTTTAAGAAAGAGCCGAACTTTACTTTCTCATTGCAAAGAATACAAGGATTGGGCGTTTTCCCTTTAGCGTATTCTTCGCAAAAATATTGGACGACTTCTTTCTCAAACTCCTCTCTGAGATGGAAAACATAAAAAGGAATCTCGAGTTTAAGCGCAACGCGTCTGGCATCGTCGATGTCGGCAACACCACAACACCGGGCCGGCCCTCCACGGGCCCTGTCCGTCATTCCGATGCACATCGCCGCCCCGATGACCTCATAGCCGTCCTGCTTGAGGAGCCAGGCAGTCGTGCTCGAATCCACGCCCCCGCTCATGGCAACCACTACCCTTTGACTCATCTCCGTTTCACCCTTTTAGACTACCGTTGGCATTCCTGGCCGACGGCCTGCCCGGAACCTTATGGTGATACAGGGCAGGCATTGCCAGCAATCTCTCAATCACCGCGTCGGTGAGGCCGCTGCAATGTTTATCAAGCGTATGAATAGTAATCGTTTGTGAATTTACGTTGGTTTACGAGAATCTTTCTGCTTCGGCCCTTGAATCCTAAGCCCCTCGACCCGAATCAAAAAAGGATTTCCATCGCCTGGTAAGGGCAGACCGGAATACACAGCTCACAGGCGATGCACTTGTCCCGTTTGAAAGAGACCTCCATACTCGTCCTTTGGACATCTAATGCCTTTGTAGGACAGACACTGATACAGGCCGTGCAGTGGGTACAGCGATCCTCATGCCATTTGACGTCCTGGGCCAAAGATTGGGTCTGCACACCTATCTCACTAAGATATTTGAGCCCTGCCTCCATCCCGGCCCTCTTCCCGGTAAGCTCTAAGACGAGCCTTCCCTCTTCCTTAGGTGTAATCCGGGCTCTCATGATATTGACAACCAAATCATAATCCTTGACGAGTTTTGAGAGGACGGGCTGATCGACGAGATGCTGAGGGTAATTGAGAACAATTCTTTTTTTCTGCATGGGACACCTCTCTTTAAAATTTCAGATCCCCCTCACCCCGCCCTCTCTCCCACTGGGAGAGGGGAAAGGTGAGGGAGTCTGCAATCTGCTATGTTTTTTTGATAGGTCGTTCTTTTAAAGTTTTGAAAACGACCCCAGAATCGGCAGAGGGCAGGAGTTCAACGGGATGGGTCAAAAAGAATTTTCCCGCTCCGATCCACTCTTTCAAAGTCTGAGCGATCTCCGTCGCTCTCAGATAACTCGAAAGGCCAGAGGCCGGAATCTCTTTTCCCTGGACTGTAATCCTGCCGCTCTTGAGTTGCTTATAATTCACCTCTCCTATGCTTCCGGGAACACATTGAGGATAGGAATCGCTATAGTCCACCACTTGAGCCAGGATCTCCTCATCCCGGACCGCAGTAAACCGGAGTATCTCCTCATTTAATACGGGAATGGGAACTCCAATGCCTACGGTGAGGGTCACCCCATACCCGGTAAAGGAAGTTCCTCGAAGCCATTTTGGATTCATCATCTTGAGATCTCCAGTGACGCAGAGTGTGCCTGATGGAGTTTTAGGAACCCCTCCATCAGTCCTTTTCACTCCCGGATTATGTTGAGTTCCATTTCCAACGACATATCCGATGCCTCCACCAAGAAAAATTCGAGTTCCCACTCCTATCGTCTTGAAGTACGGATCATTAAGAAGGGGACTTAGTTGGCCTGCACTGCAGTAGTTCGCATTACCCATTTTGGGTTGAAGAACTCCCATATAGGTATAAATCACCTTCTCCGAGAGATTGACTGCCACATTGTAATTCTGATAAGCATTCCGGATGTTCAAAAGGGAAGCTTCGTTCATATCCTTCAGGGAGATATAAGTCTCTAAGGTCTTTCTGGGATAGCAGTCCGTCCCATAAGCAGTTGCAGTCAGTCTGACATCTTTCCCTTCAACCAGTTCCTGAATGACATATGCTCCCCCATAAGCAAACTTCCCTGGGAAGATTTTATTCCTGGGATCATCCTCCGGCATCGCTGTCGCACCCAAGAAAAAATCGACGGCTGCAAACCCCGTATAGACGGGGACGTCATTGAGATAGGTCTTTCCTCCTCCCAGTTTGATCCGGGGTTTTGTGTGTCCTACGTTGAAATAGGCCCCCGAGGAACACATAGGACCAAAGGTTCCCGTGGTAACGACATCTACTTCCTGGGCTGCCCTTTTCATTCCTTTTTCAGCAGCATACCCGATAATCTCCTCTGCCGTGAACACGACGGCCTTTCCTTTCTTAATTTTATCATTTATTTCCTCAATGGTTTTGGCCATGTTTTACCTCCCACACGAATTTAGTATTTCAAATTGTGCCTTTCGCCCTGAAACCATGTGAGGTTCAGGGCTGCCATGCACCCATCGTGGTGCATGGCGGGGCCATCCATAATCCATAACATAAGATCACCCCTCTTTTCAGTTCGGAGTTCGAAGTGATGAGTTCGGAGTTAAACTGAATTGCTCCGAACTCCCTGCCTGCGCGAAGCCCCTTCCGCGAAGGCAAGCGAACTAAATACTCCGAACTTTTATTTGACCCCATTAAACAGCCAGGTGCTGATATATCGTTCCCCTGTGTCGGGCAGGATGACGACAATCATCTTCCCTTCACTCTCTCGCCTTTTGGCTACCTCAATGGCTGCCCATGCCGCCGCACCGGAAGAGATCCCTGCCAATACCCCCTCTTCTTTGGCCAGCTTTCTTACCATTCCTCCGGCATCCTCATCCGATACTTCGATTACCTCATCGACCAAGTCCGCTCGAAACACTTCTGGAACAAAACCGGCACCAATCCCCTGCATCTTATGGGGTCCTGGTCTCCCTCCTGAAAGGACCGGAGAATTCTTCGGTTCCACGGCAATGGCTCTGGATTCCGGCTTTCTTTTCTTGAGGACTTCAGAAATTCCGCTAATCGTCCCTCCTGTTCCCACACCCGCCACCAAGACATCCACTTGTCCATCGGTATCTTCCCAGATTTCCAGGGCAGTGGTCTTTCGGTGGATCTCGGGATTCGCAGGATTTTTAAACTGCTGTGGAATAAAATATCGAGCATCCTTTGAAGCCATCTCCTCGGCCATCCTCACCGCACCCGTCATCCCTTCATTTCCGGGCGTCAGGATGACCTCCGCTCCAAACATTCTAAGAAGATGAACTCGTTCAGTTGACATGGTATCCGGCATCGTCAGAACCAAGGGATATTTCTTCGCTGCGCAGATAAATGCCAAAGCGATCCCCGTATTTCCACTCGTAGGTTCTAAAATAACCGTATCTTCCTTTATCAAACCTGCCTTCTCAGCCGTTTCAATCATCGCATAGCCGATGCGGTCTTTCACACTTCCGCAAGGGTTAAAGGACTCGAGTTTCGCTATGACCTGGCCTTTACACCCCACGGTGACTTGATTCAATTTCAACAAAGGTGTCCGTCCTATCAATTCAGAAATGGAGTTGGCTATTTTTGCCATCGCTACCCCTAAAAACGACGCTGAGCGCTTAGCGCTATGCGCCTAGCGCATTTAGATTTGGTACATCGCCGAATTCCGTCCCTCTTTCTCCTTTTTTCGAGTGACCATATCTTCCAGAGTAACCGAATAAAAAATCTTAGAGATGGCATCCGAAACTTCCTTCCAAATATCTCGAGTGACACACAATGGGATTTTCTGACAGGCCTTTGAATCGTGCAAACATTCAACCAAATTGAGCGCTCCCTCCAAGGTCTCAACCACATCATACAGACAGATTTGAGAAGGAGGCTTGGCTAATGAATACCCGCCTTTGGACCCGCGAATTGATTTCACCAAACCCGCGGCACGAAGCGGATTGATCACCTGCTCAAGATACTTTAGGGAAATATCTTCTTTCTTAGCTATCTCTCTCAACTCAATAGGCCCCTCCCCATAATGAGAGGCAAGCTCTAACATCGCCCTCGCCCCGTATCTAATTTTCGTTGATATTTTCATGAGTTATCAAATCATACTTTTTCTATAGGAATTAGGATTTATTAACCTAATCTTCCAACGGTTGTCAAGGGCTGTTACAGCTTGCGGAATTGAATGAGTGAATGAAGAGTGGCAGGTTTTTTTCTAAACGACCTTTGCTAACAAAACCTTCTTTGTCTTCTCCGTTACCTTTACCCGTTCGTCAATTCGATACCCGACGATCCATACAATCCTCTCTCCTGAAACGAGCACGGGGACCTTGGGCCTCTCAACCTTTGGGACCTTATGATCGATAAAGAATTCTTTCAACTTCTGAGTTCCTTTCACTCCCAACGGAGAGAACCGATCACCTGGTCTGAAATTCCTCATCTTCAACGGAAATTGTAGGCTTCCGTAATCCATAAGAGCGGTGTTGGCAGGTCCCTTGTAATCTTTAAGCTTGTCTCGATCCGTCTCCTCAATGACCACCTCTTTTCCGATCTCTTCGATAAAGGTACTGCCTGGGGAGCAAAGTTCAACTTCAAAAGGCGGTAACGGTTTTACCTTTCCCTTCCCCAACAAAACCACGTCATAGCGTTTCTCAGCCCAGGCTCCATGGGGTAACTCGAGAAGAAAACTCGGAGAAGATTGGTGCAATTTCTGATAAATTCTATGAACCTCGGACCACTCTCCTTCCTCCACGCCCGTCCCCCAGTCACAAATTCCCTCCAAGATCTTCCTGACGACTCTCCACTGAATGGCTTGATGAAGGGATCGGTATTCTGAGAATTTGAAGAGAAGGGTATTCTTCTCCTTCCGGACGATCTCTTGATACGCCGTCTCGGCCCCCTTCTCTAAATAGTCATTTTCTTCCCTGAGAATGTTCGAGGTCCTCAGGAGGATCTCTTTGAAATTGGGCTGATACTCCGCTTCCATCAAGGGAATCAGGGTCAGGCGGATTCTATTCCGAAGGTAATCGTTCCCCAGATTTGACGAATCTAACAGGAAAGGGATCTTTTTCTCTGCGGCGAAGGCCTGAATCTCCTCCCTCCACACTCCGAGGAGAGGTCGGATCACCTTTCCTTCCCGAATGGGAAGCATCCCTTTTAGGCCCTGTAACCCAGAGCCCCTGATCAGTTTTAAGAGCACAGTCTCCACCTGATCATCTGCATGGTGACCGAGTACGATCTTCTGTGCATCATCCCTTTGGAGAAGGTTATAAAAGAAGTGGAAACGAATCCTTCTGGCTGCATCCTGCGGAGAGAGCCCCATCGTTTTTTGAAATTCTTTCACATTGAATCGTCCATATTCAAAAGGCAGGCCAAGCCGTGCCGCCTCGTTCTGAACCAACTCGGCTTCTTTTTCCGATTCGGCGGGTCGGAGACCATGATTGACATGAGCTACGGTAAGTGAGAGGTCAAACGCTTCGCGACAGGCGTATAATAAATGGAGGAGGACCATTGAATCCACCCCTCCCGAGACACCCACAATCAACCGATCACCTTTTTCCACTAAACGGTGGCAATCAATGGCCCTTTTGAATTGATCCAATACCATACTTCGCTCTTACATCTTCTTTTCTCCTAACGGACCCACTCGAATTTCCACTACGGTCGTGCCATACCATTTTTCAAAAATCTTGATCGTACAGGTTTTATCCGGTTTTGAGAAATTGAGAATGGATTCTTTCCCCTTAAAGCTGTTCACCGCTTTCCAATTGTCTTTCCCCATTTCATAGTTAAAGAAATCCATTAAGGAGTCCACATCGAGACGCCATTTTGAAAAAACCAGGATACCCGCTTTAAATCCAGGGGTCTCATAGATGAAGGATTTACTAGGCTTATAATTCAACTCGCTTGGGACACGGACATCGTCAAAATAATAATACCTACCCATCCCTTCCTCGGACGTTGCCTCTCCCGTCACTCCTCCTGCAGGTTGACCCTGCTGGCGTTCTTTCACCGTTGTCGAACAGCCCATCCACGCCGCACTCAGAATGATCAGCAGCCACAAAGCGATAACCAAATTCCTTCGAAAGCTATTTTGGCCCATGGTATCCCTCCCGTATGATGGAATATAAGATGATAAAAAATTTCTACCATTCTCCTTTGAGAAAAGCAAGAAGAAATAAAAGAGCCCGCTAACTTCGGGCCCCGCTGTTCCGCTGTCCCTGCTCCTTTGAGTCTGAATCCCGACAAAGCTCAGCCCAGGGAATGCGTCGTTCAAAACTCAGGAAGAAACGAAAAGGGCCGTTTTAAGCAACGGTCCTCAAAATTGAGTGGTCCTGCAGTGCAAGGGTCGGGATCACCAGTGGCCTATCCTTCCCACTCCTCCGTACCCCTCACCAGGATAATAAAGATCGACATCGACGTACCCTAACCTTGGGAGATTCCCGTGATCGAAAGGAGCAGGCAGGGCATACGCATATTGGTTCGGCGTTAACTCGAAAGTGAACGGAAAAACAACCTCGTTGCTCTCATTCCCAGCCTTATCAAATACAGAAACCTTCAGGGTAATTTGTGTCCACTCGGGAAGATACGATGTATTCGTACTGAAGGTATTCCACTGGATATACCCTTTGAAGTGCTTTTCATATTGCGGTTTCAGATAGATCCAATCGGTCGGGTAATGACCATAGCCCACCTCGTCCACCATCGAGGCAATTCGAAGCATGTCCCCATCTGGATCATCTGCCTCAATATAGATTTTCCAAATATATCCATAATATCCCTTCTCGACGGCAAAAGCATGGGTGATGATTGGGGCATGCGTACCTGGTTTGGTTGGTCCTCCTTCGTACGGAAATAATTGGGCCCGTCCTTGAAAAGGTATAAAAAGGACTAAGGCCGACAAAACGCTAATAAAATAAACGGCCCTTTTGGAATTCATCGAAAACACCTCCCTTCTTTAATAATATAAGATCCATGGGCGTGAATATCAAGAAAGTGAAAAATGACGAATAGGCTGGGTTAGGCGTCTTGCGCCGAGGGAAAATGATAATAATACCTAATGACTCATGGGTTTGTGGTGGCTTATTTCTTTTGGAGGCAGGAAGGCCTCAGCTCACCTTTTTGAATGGTAATGACCTTCTTTCTCGCTTCTTCAAAGATCTGTTTAAGAGGGACTCCTTTTTCTAAGGCCAATCTCTTACAATCTTCATATTCCGGGGAAAGATTGATGACTTTCCCTTCCCATCTGGATACTTTGAAACGGATTCTTCCATACTTCGTTTGACAGGGTATGATCTCCCTATCGGCCTTCGCCCTCTCCTCTTCATGCCACCTCAAACCAATCGTCGTCGTCTCTGTTAAAAGAAATTGTGTGACGGAAGCCAGCATGTCGGACGGACAAATCACAGTGAGCAGATGGCCTGGCCGATTCTTCTTCATCAGAATGGGAGTGATAAACACCTCGAGGACTTTCATGGCCAAAAGTTTTTCTATCACATAATCGTAGAACTGAGGGTTCATGTCATCAATATTCGTTTCGATGACGACGACCCTTTCTTTTCCAAAGGCCGATTCCAAGGTCCCGATGATCAGCCTCAGGAGATTGGGATGGGGAAGGTCATCTCGGCCGGCCCCATAGCCAATTCGCTCCACGTTGATTAAAGGCATTGGACCAAACTCAGAGCCCAGCGCGGTGAGGATGGCAGCGCCCGTGGGCGTGAAAAGCTCTCTCTCCACTCCCGATGAATAGATCGTTTTCCCTTCCATCAACGAAAGCGTCGCAGGGGCAGGGACCGGAAGGATTCCGTGTTCGCATTTTACAAATCCCCCTCCCACATTCACCCTGGAGACATAGATCTTTTCAATCCCCAGTTGTCGGATACCCCATACCGACCCAACAATGTCGACAACGGAATCCAGTCCACCCACTTCATGAAAGTGCACCTCCTCCGTCGGAGTTCGATGGATCTTCCCCTCCACCGAAGCAATCCGCTTCAAAATTTCCTTGCTCCTCTCCTTCACATCGGTTTCCACTCCACTTCTTTCAATGATCCTCAGAATTTCTTTCAAATTGCGATGGGTTCTCTTCTCATTTCTTCCTTTTACGATCACCTGGGTGGCCGCGAGACCTGCCTTCAAAACCCTCTCCGTTTTTAAACGGATGGTCGGGATTCGGAGTTTTTTCAACTCTTCTCTCAATCCTCGACGGCTTAGCCCAGCATCGATCAGGGAACCGAGAATCATATCCCCGCTGGCTCCCGAAAAACAATCAAAATAAGCGATTCGCAAGTTTTTGTCTCCTGATCTCCCCCTCACCGCGTCTCCGCTCTCTTCCTTTCTCATCTCCCTATTTCCCTATCGGATTTGACGGCTCCGTTAGGAATTCATAGGCTGTCAGATAGATGAGTTTGGCCACATCTGCGAGCTTCTCAAAATTGACGGATTCGAGACGATCGCGGGAGGCATTCGTCTTTTTATAAGCCGACGCGACAAAGTCTAAGGTTGGGATCCCCTTTTGATGGAAAGGATAATGATCTCTCCCGAACTCGAACGAATATGGATCGATGTTCCTTCCTTCTCTGATTCCCAAGGGCTCCAAGAACCGCCGGCTTAACTGTGCCAAAGAGGGTTGGATGGAGCTTCCGATCAAAAAGACCTCCTTTTCATCCGTGGCCCCGCCGGGCGTATCCGAAGAGAACATTGCCTTGATCTGTGTCAGAGTAACAAAGGGGTGATTGACGAAGTGACGCGATCCCCACGATCCCCACTCCTCTCCCCCGAAGAAGAGCAGGATCACGCTTCTTTTTAAATCCGCATTTCTCTTCACCAGGGATCTTCCGATTTCTAAAAGGGCTGAAACCCCTGATGCATTCTCGTCCGCTCCTGAATAGTTCCCTCCACTTTTTTCATCTTTTCCCAGGTGATCATAGTGGGCACCCAGGAGCAGAAACTCCTTTTGCTTGTTTGCATCATGGCCCTCAATCATCACCCCAATATTTGCGTCCTTAAACCGCATCCTTTTAAACCGAAGACTGATTTCAAAGGAAACATCCTCCTGGTCGAGAATGCCCTTCGTCCAATCTTCCTCCACTGGGGCGTAGGGAACGAAAAAGATCGGGATATGAATTGAGAAATCTGGTTCCTTGGCCCCTGTCGCCACCTTCGAAGCCTCGATCAAACGCTGGACAGGGCTGCCTCCTTGTTCTCTCTTACGTAGCTTCTCATCCAATTTCGGAGGGAAATAGGAGGGGTAAGTGAGATAAGGTGCCAAATAGTCTAAATCCCCTTTCTTCGTCAGGAAAAGAATGGCTCTGGCCCCCTTCTGTTGAACTTCCTTCACCTTTCTTAAAAGCTGCTCATAGTGAAACTCTTTCGTGAGATCCAGAAAAATCATTGCCCCTTTATCAGAGAGTTTGTCCATCTCATCCATTTTGTTTTCACGCATCAATACGAAAGGACCTTCCCATTTTCCTTGTGCAGAAAACCGAAACGGAATGGCCTTAAGTTTCTGTTCTCTATTGGATGCCTTTAAAATCAAGGTGGCGTCTTTGACCTCTTTTACGGTAATGGAGAAGGGTTGAGTAATCGGGGTCAATCCCATCCCTTCCAATTGCTTGATCAGGTATGTCTGGGCTTTTTGATAACCTAAGGTTCCTGGGAATCGTCCGGCCAGTTCAGAGGAGGACAGATAGGCGACATGCTCCCTCAATCTCTGAGGTTCCATCTTAACGAAATCATCTTTGGACAGGAAATTGTGGGAGACAAACGAGCTCCTTGGAGGAAAATCTCCCTTCTCTTTTGGCGTTCCATTCTTGAAAAGGATGTAACTATCCCAGCCGTAGAAGAAGAGTGACCGGGCCCGGGAAAGAGCACTGGCAGAACGTCCAAAGTAGAGGCTCACCCATTTCCCGGGAGAGAGAGGCCTGGGAAAGCTAAGAAGAAGGGATTCATCTTCTTCATCCACTCTCTCTCCCTTCATAAAAAATGAACCTTCTTTGTAATCCATGGGCTTTGGAAGATGGAACAGGAACTTGGAGAGGATCGGAGTTTTCCAGCTTTCACCCAAAAGCATCACAGAGGAATTCCTCAGTTTTTCTTCGGTCACCTCTTTGGCCGATAGGATTTGTCCACCCTTTAGCTCTTTTACCATTTTGGCCAGCTCAAAATAGATCTTTCGACTTTCCTCATCTCCTTGATCGGAGAGGATAAGGACCTTCTCTGAGTCTTCCAGCAAAGCATTCAATCCGGGGATAATTTCTTCCGGGTACAACCTTCGAAAGAGTTGATCGTCAGGGTCCAAAGTGAGCTTCAACGGCATTCTGGAAACTTCCATAGAAAAAGAGCTTCTTTTCTTCGAAACCTCCAAAATAAGGCGTTTCTTTCCCAAGCCATCATCGACTTCAATGAGAAGGGGAAGTTCGTATACATCCCCCTCCTGAACCACCTCCCCTGAGATGACGAACCCATCGGCGGCGGCCTGAACTCCAACATTTTCCAGCTTCAGTTGAGGCCCGCCGGGCCGATCCAGCCATTCAGAAAAGAATCGATTCAGCCGCTTGTCACTCGTCTCCTCAAAGACTCTCTGCATATCCTCCCAGCTTGCTTGTTTTCCACCGTATCGCATTGCAAACTGTCTCAAGCTGGCGAAGAAGAGGTTTTTCCCAATCACCCTCCGGAGCATATGAAAGACCATGGAACCTTTTCCGTAGCCGACCCGTGCATCCAACTCCGTCTCTTTCCTCTCAAACTTCCGGAGAGGATAATCTCTTGAAAGAGGTACTTTAATGGCGTACTTCTGCATCACATCCTGTCGATATTTGTGGGCCGCGTCCTTGCCAACCTTCAACTCTTTATCGTAATAATTGGCACAATAAGTGGTTAGGGGCTCCACCCAGTTGCCCGTGCCGGGTTTCTCGCCGACATAGTGCCCCCACCAGGAATGGACGATCTCATGATCCAGGGTACCTGGCTTGAGGAATTCTTTCCCCTGTCGGATGGCTTCCGGCGCAAGCAGAGTCAGGGTGGGAACTCCATAGTCCCTTGAGAAGAAGTTCTGGACAATATCAAACTTTTTGAAGGGGAATGGGCCCAGCAGGTCTGAATAGATTTTTAGATATTCTTCAGCACTATTGAGAAAGGTCTCTGAAAACCGGTCGTCCTCATGGAAAAAATAAGTGGAGATTTTGATGCCATCCACCTTCCGTGTCTTAACAGAATATTTGCCGGCGACGAGCGTGAGGCTTTCAGCCGACAATGCATTCACCCACTTGCTTACCCAGCTACCGTCTTTAAGCTTTTCAGACACCAGTTCCCCCTGGGTGACGATTCGAAATGGGTCTGAAATAGTCGCCTCGACCTGGAACGTAGCCATTGAATCGGGTTTGTCAGGATACCAGTGTGAATCCGAGGACAAATAGATCCCTTCCGAACCGATGAGCCCGGAGGTTTTATCTCCCCTTACGAATTGAAGCTCCTTTTCCTTGACGATGGGATCATAGATAGAACCTTCATAAGAAATCGAGAGAATCAGAGGCTCCTCCACCTCCTGAAGAGAGAGATCTAATCGATTGGCCTGTGCTGAAAGATTGGCCTCAGACCAAGACAGTGGCTGTCCTGTTCTCTGGTCAACGATCCGGGTGATTTTCAAGTGAGGATTAAGAAGGAGTGAAAGGGTCGTGGGCCTTCCCCGTTTCATGTCTATCTCAAGCCGATCTTCCGCCTTGAGGAGATGCCGGGAGGGATCGACCTGGATGGTCAGCTGATGGGATTGAATATTAAAATCGAAATGAGGAGATGACGCAAACGGTTCTTCAACGGCGCAAGGAATGATTGCCAGGCAGATCAGAAAAAGGATCGTGTTTTTCAGACTCTTTTGTTCCATCGAAAACGATCATAACACAACCCGCATAAAAAAGTCATTTTCCATGGATTCTCTTATCAGCCTACCTCCCTTCCCCGCGGTTTTGAGTCGCAGCGACTGAAGGGAAGGCCTCCCTGCCGCGGCCAGGGACTGAGGGGAGGGGGAAAACATATTGACAATTATTGGGGATTCGGTAAAATTTAATAATTCGGCGGTGTAGCTCAGTCGGTCAGAGCATGCGGCTCATATCCGCAGTGTCCGGGGTTCAAATCCCTGCACCGCCACCA
>DATHCH010000257.1:0-5617 GCA_035319625.1 Thermodesulfobacteriota bacterium | reverse complement strand
CGAGTTCTGGGACTCCCTTGTCGAAGGGAGAGACGGGACAAAGGAAATTACGGTTTTTGATCCCTCTGCCTACCGGACGAAGATTGCGGCGGAGGTTTCCCATTTGGACCCTGAAACCCATTTTTCAAAAAAAGAGATTCGACGCCTTTCCCGATGTGATCAATTCGGCCTGATTGCATTCAGAGAGGCGTGGAAATCTGCCCGGTTTAACCAGGATTCTTACAATAAGGAGAGGGTGGGAGTCGTATTGGGAGCAGGCTCCGGCGGCATTCTCTCGGTCGAAAAATATTTTAGAGCCTATTACCAAGGAACGAACAAGTCTTCTCCTTCTCTTCTGATCTCTTATTCCCTCGCCACCACAACAGACCATATCGCCATTGAATTAGATCTGCAAGGGCCCCGAACGACCACCGCCACGGTTTGCTCTTCAAGCTCTGCCTCGATCGGTGTGGCCTATGAGATGATCCAAATGGGCTTAGCTGACGTGATGGTGACGGGCGGAAGCGACTCTCTCTGCGAGGTCTCCTACAGCGGATTCAGCAGCCTGAAGCTGGTTGATCCTGAAAATTGTAAGCCCTTCGACAAGAGGAGACAGGGTCTGGTCATCGGTGAAGGAGCGGGGATCCTGATCCTCGAAGAACTGGAGCATGCCTTAAGGAGAGACGCCCCGATTCATGCAGAGTTCTTAGGATATGGGATCTGTGCTGATGCCTATCATCTCACCGCGCCTGAGCCCAACGGAGAGGGCGTGGAAAGAGTGATGCGCCTTGCTCTCCGTCACGCAGGGGTCTCCCCGGAGGAAGTTGATACCATCAATGCGCATGGTACGGCCACGCCTTTCAATGACATTGCCGAGACAAGGGGAATCAAACGCGTTTTTGGAGAAACGGCAAAAGAGATTCCGATCAGCGGGATCAAATCCATGATAGGGCATTGCCTTGGCTCTGCGGGCGGCATTGAGGCTGTGGCAACCGTCATGACCCTGGAGAATGGAATTATTCCTCCTACTATTCACTATGAAGTACCCGATCCCCTTTGTGATCTGAATTATACACCCAATCGATCTATCAAAAAGGATGTCCGGGTGGCCCTCTCAAGCTCGTTCGCGTTCGGAGGAAATAACGTGTGTTTAGTATTTGGAAAATATGAAAGAGAATAGAAGGATTCAAGGGGCCAAGGGGCCGAGGATCCAAGCGAATTACAATAGAACCCTTGAACCCTCGAATCCTCGAACCCTATAAAACAATGGACCATCGCGTTGTCATTACAGGTTTGGGAATCGTTTCCTCTATGGGCGTCGGGAAGGAGACGTTCTGGGAGAATTGTCTTCAGGGAATCTCCGGGATTAAGCCGGTTCGGGGGTTCGATGTGAGCTCTTACCGTTCTCGATTGGGAGGTCAGCTCCCGGAGATCGATTTTAAGGCTTTCATCAAGCCAGCGAACCTCAGAAGAATGGACCGGATCGGCAAAATCGTGGTTTCAGCCGTTCGACTGGCCATAGAGGACTCAGGCCTCAAGTTAAAGGAAGAGAATACCAGCCAGATAGGAATTTCAATCGGCACAGGCCTGGGAAGCTCAGATACCGTAGACCAATTCTTCCGGTCCCTTTTAAAGGAGGGCCCCCTTGGAGCCGCCCCCCTGCTGTTTCAAACCGCTGTACCGAACGCCATCACGAGCCACTGCGCCATCGAATATGGCATTAAGGGAGTCAATATCACTTTCTCGCATAAAGAATCCTCCACAGAGATGGCCATGACATTTGGTTATCATCTGTTGAAAGAGGGAAGGGCAGAGGTCATCTTCGCAGGAGGAGGCGATGAGTTGAGTGAGCCTCTCTATCATGTCTATTCAATGCTTGGGGCTTTATCGCCGGGAAGAGGGAAAGGGTTGGAAGGAATGAAGCCCTTTGATCAGGATCGGAACGGAATTGTCCTGGGTGAAGGAAGTGGGATCCTCGTTTTAGAGACATTGGAGCATGCGGAGAAAAGGGAAGCGAAAATCTATGCCGAGATGGCTGGCGCCGGGCTTTCAGGAAGCACGGGTGGACTTCTCCGATATGATGTCAAGGGAAATTCGATTGCCAGGGCAATGTTTTTAGCCGCTCAAGAGCTCCATACTGTTGATTATATTTCTGCGGCCGCTAATTCCACCCCGGACCTCGATCGAGGAGAGGCCCTTGCGATCACAAAGGTCTTTGGGAAAAGGGCAAGAGAAATTTCCGTCAGCAGCCTTAAATCGATGCTCGGGGAGTTTGACGGTTCGGGAGGGATCAGGGCTTGCGGGGTGGCGTTGAGCCTTTATCATGGGGTGATCCCTCCGACCATTGGAACGGAGCGTCTCGATCCACAATGCGATTTGAACGTGATTCTCGGTCAGTCGAAGAAAAGGGAAATACGATCTGCTTTACTTAATGCTTGCTCGAATGGTGGGTCGAACATCTCCCTGTGGTTCAAACGCTATGCTCCATCCTAAGGATAATCTCTTTTGTCGTCTGGGATGGTTGGGCAGTATACTTACTTCCGGGACATCCATCTTTCCAATATTGACCTGGCAAT
Organism: Thermodesulfobacteriota bacterium; assembly: GCA_035319625.1. GTDB lineage: Bacteria > Desulfobacterota > BSN033 > BSN033 > UBA1163 > UBA1163. The sequence continues at coordinate 3,062 of DATHCH010000257.1, read as the reverse complement.
TCCCAGGCCTCTCTCCATGAGACTTTTGTCTTTAACTTGAAATTTTGCCTCCACCTCTTCGAGCTCCTTACCAATCTCGACATGAAAAGAGGGCTTCCATCAAACTGCTTCCACGACGGTGGCAATCCCGACTCCTCCCCCGCCGCAGACCATCTGGACTCCGGCCTTCCCGCCCGTGCGCTTGAGGTGGTGGACCATCTCCCCGAAGTACATGGCCCCGGACGCACCAATCGGGTGGCCCAGCGCAATGGCACCGCCCGTCGGGTTAACCCTAAGATCAAGCCGGTCGTAGCCCAGCTCGTCTGCAAACTGAAGCACCGGGGAGGCGAATGCCTCGTTGGGCTCAATGATGTCCATGTCATCGATGGTCCTACCAGCACGATGGAGGGCCTTCTTCACAGCCGGGATAGGCGCGAGGAGCATGGGTACTGGTTCGCCCCCTGCCACGGCGCATGCCGCGATTCTGCAGAGGGGCTCAATTTCCAATGTTTCGGCCTTGGCCCCGCTCATGAGCAGGACCGCTGCGGCCCCATCCACAATCTGCGAGGAGTTTCCCGGGCTGACGAGTCCGTTATTCTTGAACGGAGTGGGAAGCGCCATGAGATCTTGAAGGTATGCTTCCGGGTCAGCAACTGCCTTTGGCCGAAGGACCTCGTCCTTTTCTACGCTCCGGGTCACGGCCTCCCAAGTGAACTCGAAGGGAACGATATGATCCGCGTACCACCCTTTCCGCTCGGCGTCGACAGCCTTTTGCATGCTCCACATGCCAAAGCGCTCCAGCTCCTCCCGGGTGTGCCCCTGGTCTGCGGAGATCATCTCGGCGCAAACGCCCTGAGGCACCAACATGCCGATCTCCGCGAGGCGAGGCGACAAACGGACCGGATACTTGGCATCCATGGCCACCTGGATGTCGGACATCATGGCGTAATGGGACATGATCTCCACGCCCCCGCAGATCATAATATCTCCCTCCCCCACCATGATCTCGTGTGCAGCGACGTTGATGGCCTTGAGGCCGGCATTGCAGTACTGGTTCACTGTGCAGGCTGCCGCCTCTTTGGGGATGCCGGCAAGGAGTGATGCGATGCGCGCAATATTAGCGCCCTGCTCCCCGATCTGACTCAGGCATCCGATGATCACATTTTCTATCTCCGCTTCATCAAACTTAGGACACCAAGAGTGGACCCTTTTCAGCAAACCCTGGAGTGTATTGGCCATGAGATCCTGAGCGGATGCCTGGCAGAGCTGGCCGCCCTTTTCCATTCCCTTCCGTCCCGACTTGCCGATGGGGGATCGCACTGCATCGACGACTACTACTTCCTTTAGCCTCCTCATGTTCACGCCTCCCTTTCTGCAACCCTCTTCACCATCGCCCTCGGGCGAGAACGATTGTTTCTTCCGGAATCGGTATCATCTCTTTGAAGGAGAGCAACTTTCTGTAAGCACCGACGATATAATACGTTTGACCTGCAACAACCGTGATGGTTTGCGGGAACGGTGCGATGTAGCCTTCGACATCACTGAACGATACAACGTGGGACCCGGCGCTCAGATTTCCGCTCCAGAATTTTGCGCCCACCAAAAGGTAGTCAACGTAGATGGCCCCGCTTACAGGCGTCGTCGTCACTGAAAGTGTACCTGTTTCCTGGGCCTTGGAAGAGGTCACCTGCCCCAGAAAGAGAGAGATCACGACAATGGAAAATAGGATCAAACGGACATGAGCCATCCCCCAAAATATAGCAGTTCTTCTACAAGAAAGAAATACTCCATTTTTCTTTGAGTTAGAAAATGAGAACTTGACAACGGCTTCGCCGTACGACCCCTCGTGAATTCTCCCAGAATTTTCCCAAAACATATTGACATCCAATCACCCACAATGATAATTTAGGCACCGAAGGTCTTCCTTTATGCCGAGCCTAACACTTCAGCATCCGATACGAACCGTCGATAATCAATCGTTGTTCCCCGCGGGAGCCCTGGTGACGGAAAAAACGTTAAATGTCGTTATCCGGTCACACCGGACGGTTTCGTATCAAACCTATCCCCTGCTATTGTACGGTTCGATTCAAGAAGACTGTTTGGGTTTTGTCAGTTTGCCGTCTTACGTGACCATTTTCCAGGATAGAAAAGAAATCGACAGCCTCTTCAACTTATTAGAAACGGTTCGTTTCCCCATCCCCATTCTGCAATCGCTGGACTATTTCAAGCAGCGTGACTTGTTCACCTATACCCATATCCTCATGGTGTTTGCCTTGTCGACCCTTTTGGCAAAAGATTTGATACCGGACGACAAGGAACGTACACGGCTGTCTGCAGCCGGTCCTACCCACGATATTGGCAAGGTCTGCGTGCCACTGCACATTCTTAAAAAGACGACGCCTCTCACCAAAGCGGAGCGGGGTTTGTTAGAGCATCATGCGGTAGCGGGCTATGTGCTGCTTAGCTATTACTATAAAGACATACAACACCTCGGTTGCGCGGTGGCCCTCGATCATCATGAGAGGAGAGATGGCTCAGGATATCCAAGAGGTATCCCGCTGAAGGATCCCTTCGTGGAAATCATCGCTGTGAGCGACATTTACGACGCCTTGATTATGCCCAGACCTTATCGATCTTCGGCCTATGATAATCGAACAGCCTTGGAGGAGATCACTGAAATGGCAAAACAAAATAAGGTGGGATGGGATGTAGTGAAAGCGCTCACTGCCCATCATCGCAAGTCTCGTCCGCCCTACAAAGAGATAACTATCTCCGCCGAAAAAAGAGGGACGCTTCCCGCGTACAATGTCTACGGTATTCTAGAAGACGAAACAGGCCCAGAAGACAAAACCCGGTAATCCTTCAGAGGGTCGTCACCTCTCAGAAATGTCACCTCGTCGCCTTTTATTGGAGGACGGGAATAGATTGTCCCGAGTGGAAAGGGCGGGGAGGGATGAAATTCTTGCCCGCCCATCTCCTCTTTTTTCCACAGTGTAGGGGGATTGGGGGCGTTATGCGGTGCCTTCCTGTTTCTCTATGAACCAATCGATGAGCCTGCGGGCAATGCTGATTTTCCCGGGAAT